>NZ_JBQXXK010000006.1:0-283164 GCF_052656625.1 Melioribacter sulfuriphilus
GCTTGGGTAAACAAATCGATATTATTAATCTTATTGCTGCGCATCTTTTCCTCTTTTTTGTTTATTCTCTTACAACGCTTTTCATTAAAAAGTTTTTAAATTCTGGATAATTTTTCAGAGGTTTCTTATTATTAAAGTAAATTTTCCAACAACCAAATAGATACATGAATAAATCTACTAAAATAGTGTATAAATTCAAATTAAATTTATTTGAGATATTATACAATTATATCCTAAATAAATAATTGAGCAGGCTAAAAGGGTAGCAGTTTCATTACCGAGAACTAGACAGAATATCAACTGAGTTAAAGGCTATGGAATACATCACTAAATCAAAGATGCTCTTAAATCACTGTTGAAAATCGAAAAATGTTGCATAATTACTTATGAGTTACTTAAAAAATTTTTTATGAACTTGAATAATCTGAATACTAATGCTTAAATATATTCGTTACTTTTCCTCTTAATTTCATATTCCCTCTTCATCGCCTCTGACTTTGATGAGTAACTTTCAAAGTATACAAGCTCCCATGGTATGCCGTGTTTTGTCGATCGGCTATTACCAGAATTATGTCGTTCAAGTCTCAGGGTCAAATCTTGTGTGTGTCCAACATAATATCTGTCAGTCGATGAAGAATAAATTATATACGTATACCACTGCATTGTCTTATCCATTTAAAACAAAAAAACCCGCTTAATGCGAGTTTCTTGGCGGGGCCGACGAGACTCGAACTCGCGACCTCCTGCGTGACAGACAGTGGGATTTCTGCAATCCTGCTGTCAATTCCCAGCTTTTCGGCAGTCGGTACATAGTCGGTACATCCTTGAAGGAGTATTATTATGTTTCTTTCAAGAGATACAAAATCACCGTATTACCAAGTTATCTATTTTGTAAATGGTAAGAGAACCAAAATTTCTACAAAGACAACCGACAAAAGGGAAGCGGAAAAATTTCTAAAATCCTTTACTCCTAAACCAAAAGAAAAGAAGGTTGAACCGGAAGAACCAAAAGAGAAAAAAGTTTCTATAAAACTCAGTAGCTTCGTTAAAGAATATAAAACTTATGTAAGCAATACTTATTCAGAAAAGTATCTTAAAAAAGCTGTCAAACCTTCTTTTGCAGCTTTACAAAAACACATAAAAGATATACCGCTTATTCATATATCAACAAGAATCATTGATCAATTTATATCCTCAGCCTCAGCAAGTTCCAAACATTCAGCGTCACTTTACCACCGCACCCTAAAAGCAGCATTTAATAAAGCTGTAGTTTGGAATTATCTTGAAGCTAATCCTTTCGATAAAATTAAAGCTCCCAAAGTTCCGCAATCCTTTCCTGTGTTTATTTCAGAAAGTGAACTAATTCTTATTCTTAACAATACTCAAATGCAGCTAATGAAAGATATTTTTACAACCGCATTTTATACCGGTATGCGTCTCGGTGAATTAGTTAATATGAAATGGAATTGGATTGACTTCACAGAAAATATCATCACTGTTAAAAACTCAAGCGAATTCAATTCCAAAAACAAGCGTGAAAGAATAATCCCCATTCATCAAAAAGTACAAACCATTCTAAAAAACCGTTATCAGTTGGGTAAGTTTGAAGACGCCCTTGTTTTTTCTCGATACGAAGGAATAAAGTTAAATGAAGATTTTGTAAGCAAACAATTTAAGAAAGCAGTAAGAGCAGCAAAACTAAATGATAAAATTCATTTCCATACGATCCGCCATTCTTTCGCTTCTGCTCTTGTTCAACGTGGAATTTCTCTTTATGCTGTTAAAGAATTGCTAGGTCACGGAAATATTAAAACAACTCAAATTTATTCCCATTTGCAGAAGGATAACTTAAGAGAAGCAGTAAATCTGTTATAGTCACATATCGCAATAATATCTACAATGCATATATTCCTATTTCTTACACGACAATTACTTTGAACGGGTTATCTTGTGTTTACTTTAATATGTAATAACTTTATCAGCAGATAGAGCTAAATCGGTAAGTTCTTTGACATTACTATGTTCGGCGCTTTCGATTAACTTAGAATTCTTTTTATGAAAATTATTTGGCGAGTTTCAAAATCCTAAACGAACCCCGTATAACAACACTAAAAACAATTGCTCCGATAATTAAATCGGGTATTTTTGAATTAAGCAAACTCACCAGTATACCGGCAGCAATCACTCCGCCGTTTACAATTATATCGTTCGAAGTGAAAATCATACTTGCCTGAACGTGTGCTTCTTTACTTTTTGTTTTCTGCAGAATTATCAGCGAAGCGACATTACCGATCAATGCAAAGATTGAAACTATTATCATTGTTTGGAAATCGGGCAAGCCCTCAAATCCGATGAATCTCCTCACAACTTCGATAAACCCAATTACAGCTAAGGTAAATTGAAAATAGCCGGCTAACTTTGCTACTAACTTTTTCCTTGAGATCGCTTTACCGACTGCAAGCAGACTCAACCCGTAAACAGCGGCATCGGCAAACATATCGAGTGAATCGGCAACAAGTCCCATCGATTTTGAAATCAATCCGGTTGTCATTTCTATAACAAAAAATGCAAAGTTGATGATCAGAACAGTCCACAAGAGTTTGGTCTGATTCGATTCTTCGGCGAGAATGCTTTTCGACTCGTCGATTGGTTTGCATTCAATTAAAGATGAATCCAAATTCAACTCATCTATACTTTCGGTTATTTTTTCATTATCACCCGAATGAATTACGGATAGAGTTCTGTTAGTAAGATCGAAATCTAATTTTTTGATATTACTCAAACTTTCCAATTTCATTCTTACCATCTGCTCTTCGGCGGAGCAATCCATTTTTGAAATTCGGTAAGTCGATTTCGTTAAATATGATTCTGATTGCAATCTTTATCTCCCGGTTCTTCTATTTGAATTGTTGTATGCACTATATTGAATTTATCTCTGAGAGCTTCGCTTATTTTGTTAATTAGCTCATTGCTGCGACAGTTTTCTTTAGCTACTGCGTGAACAGTAAGAGCGGTTTCAGTAGTACTCATTGCCCAAATATGCAGATCGTGAAAGTTCTCTACTTCCCGTAAAGAATTAAGATAATTTTCAACCTCTTCTTTGTCTATGTCTTTAGGAACGGCATCGAGCGCTAAGCTTGTGGAATCTTTCAGTAAATCCCAGGTGCCCCAAAATATAATCAATGCTATTACAATACTTACTACCGGATCGAGCCAGTACAAATTTGTAAAAGTTAACACAACTCCCACTATTACAACGCCGAGAGAAATTCCGGCGTCGGCGGCCATATGAAGAAACGCACCTTTTATATTTAAGTCCTGCTTTCTACCGGAGAAAAAGAGAAATGCGGTTGCTGCATTGATCACAACACCTATTCCGGCAACTATCATAATTGTGGTTCCTTCAATTTGCTGTGGTTCGGCAAATCTCCCGATTGCTTCCCAAATTATTATTCCGATAGCGACCAAAAGAATCATTGCGTTTAAGAACGCTGCAAGTACGGAAGATTTTTTTAATCCGTAAGTATATTTTTCAGTTGTGGATTTTTTAACCAGATAACTCGCTACCCAAGCAATTACTAATCCCAGAACATCGCTAAGGTTATGCCCGGCATCGGCAATCAAAGCTAATGAGTTTACTATTAAGCCGTATATTACTTCAACAACTATATAAACAATATTCAATGCAATACCGATTGCGAATGCTTTGCCGAAATCTTTTACTTCGTGCGTATGCGAATGATCTTGTGACATCTTACCTTCTTTTATTTTTTCAACAACCTTTATTCTCTTTCTGTTTTGGCGGACAAACAACCGAACCGTATGAACAGAAAACGCAGCAGTCGCCTTTCAAAGGTTTTAATAATTGCTTGCAGTTTTCGCACTCGTAAAAATGCATACAAGCATCTTCCGGCATTATCAGCAGTTCTTCAAATCCGCAATTGGGGCATTTTATAGTTGATTCATAAATTATATTTTTCATTTAAACACTCCTCGGTGCGTACATAATGACAGCTATTCCCACAATACAAATTGCAGCGCCGATCAAATCATAATTATCGGGGGCTTTGCCGTCAATTGTCCAGCCCCATAAAATCGACATTACCACAAACACACCGCCATAAGCCGCGTAAATTCTGCCGAAGTTAAGAGAGGATTGGAGTGTAGGAATAATTCCGTAAAAAACTAAAATTATTCCGCCGATTAACCCAAGCCAGATACTTCCTTCTACACGCAGCCAAAGCCAAACGAGATAACCGCCGCCAATTTCGGCAAGTCCGGCAAGGAAAAATAAAAAATATCGATTTTATTAACAACATAATCTTTCCCGTTATAAATCAAATAAAGGGCTAATTAAAAAACACCTCCCAATTCATGAGAGGTGCTAATAAAATTATTTAGCAAGCGTCATTTTCTTTACAACTTTAGTATTTCCTACTGTTAGGCTATAGAAATAAATACCTGAACTAATATCCTGCCCTTCAAAATTCACTTCATGAGTTCCTGCTTGTAAAATACCATCAGTGAGGGTTGTAAGTTTCTTTCCTAAAACATCGTATATACTTAAATTTACTTCAGATGCACTTTTAAGTGTAAATTCAATGGTTGTAGACGGATTGAATGGATTCGGATAATTTTGCTTTAAAACAAAATCAGATGGAATTTCAGCCCCATCACTTGTTTCAACACCGGTAACTTTGTCGGCTGTTACAATTACATACTGATATAAATCTTCGCTTGAATATGTAATGGTGTTTGACTCCTGATCTACTGAAACATTGCTAATCGATTTCCAATTATTGTCGGCTCCATCCCAATATTTTACTTCAATAGAATTTTCGTCAACTTCATTTCCTTGAATTTGAATATCGTTATAATGGAATTGGAAATTAGATTGACTGCTGAATCCCATATGATTGTTGAAACCATCTCCGCACATATTATTACCGTTTTCACCGAAAGCACCGAATTCATAAGCCATAAAAGCGCCCTGACCTTGTGCGTTAGGAATATTGTTAGGATATAATTCCAACATTTGAGTAAATAAATTATTAGGCATCATACCGCCGCCATGATGTCCGCCGCCTTGATTCCATCCCGGCATTACCGTAAAGTGATCTTCAGCATCATAAGGATTATGAAATCTTCTTTGATCGTTCATATCGTTGGTTATCCAGCCGCCGCCAATTCCATTTCTGAAATTGCTTGAATCAATCCAAACTTGTCCGTTAATTTTATAAACTACGATAATATCAAAATTAACTCCGTCGATTAATCCACCTTCAATAGTGACAGTTTCACCGTTCTCAGGTCTTACAGCGCCTGATTCCGGTTGGTACCACCAAGGACCAAAATTCAAGAAATAGTCAACAGTGGTATCATTATCTACATCCAGATAGTAATGATTCATAAAAAATGTAGTATCAACCAATGCTGTTCCTTCTTTTAAAACATATTCAAGGGTATCGTGCCGTGTTCCAAAAGTATGACCTCCACAGCCTCCATCATGACCACCGCTGCCGTGCCCGTCGAAATTATTCCAATATGAATAATACGGCTCTCTCCAAAACTCACCATTTATTTCGTAAACAACTAAGGTGCTGATTTCTAGGTTAGTAGATTCGTGTAAGCCGCCGGTAACGGTAACTTGTTCACCATCTGTAGGTCTAACTACATTAGAACTGTCCGGTTCGTACCAATATGGTCCGAAATTTAAGTAGTAGTCTTCGGTTCCGTCATTGTTTGTATCTAAGAAATATTGCGAATGCTGAAAATCATTCTGTATAATGACGGTTCCCGATAAAGTTGTTTCTGTTAATGAATCGGGATCGAAATTACCGTGCCCGCCTCCGTGCATCTGTGCTTTGACTGTAATTAGTAATGCTAGTGAAAAGAATAATGTTAATAGATGTTTCATTTTATTTCCTCCCTTTGAGATTTGAAAAATAATTAATGATGTTTTACAGACAACAAATCTGAAATTTCACAAAGTATAGAACAGTTCAATTTATAGACTGTCAATTACGTTTTTCAATTTGCTTTGAATTGTCTCTGCAACCTCACCAAGTTTATCATTATTTACTGCTTGCATTGATGCAATCGGATCTATGACTGCAACAATAGTTTCGTTTTGCTCATTTACATAAACGATTACATTGCAAGGAAGCATTAAGCCGATTTGTTCTTCCGATTGAAGCGCTTTATGAGCAAACGGCGGATTGCAAGCGCCAAGAATTTTATACGGCTTGAAATCTACATCAAGCTTTTTCTTTAGTGTTTCTTTAACATCAATTTCAGTTAGAATGCCGAAACCTTCCTTCTTTAATTCTTCGGTTACTTTTTCAATTGCTTCTTCGTAACCGAGGTTAACTACTTTTGAGAAGCCATAATTTGTTTGTGACATTTTTTGTTACTCCTTTTTGAATTATTTTACATTGTTTCTTAATTATTTACCCAGGGAGAAGCATTTGCTCACTCATATTTATATAAATTTCAGCCCTTACCTAATATTATGTTTATTGGGATAAACACACCAACTTTAAGACCCCAGTCAATTTTATCTGCGGGTGTGAAAAGGAATAAAAATCCGTTTCCACCATTAAATTTGAAATTTGGTCCACCCTGAAGTATAAGTTTTTCATCATCAAACATATACTCCGCAGAAATAACCGCCGAAATCGGTAACGGTTTATTAAAAGGTATAAACCAATATTCATTAAAAGAGTATATACTGTTTGTAAAAGGTGTGTAACCAAGAGAAAAATAGGTACGTTTATCAACTAATGCACCAACTTCCCCGTGGATTCGTACAAATTCTTTTCTTGTACCTTCAAAATCATAAATCACTAATGGATTAACTCTAATTCCGGCAATTACTCTATATTTTTCATTTTCCTGTGCATTAACAATAGACGCAATAAATAATATTATAAATATTGTAAATGCGGTTTTGTTTTTTATCTGTTTCATAATATTTCTTGTATTGGTTAAAGAATTCAAGTATTATTTTATAAACCCTCCCGCTGATTTATTCAGCGGGAGATTCCTCAATTAATTATTGATCATATTACCAGCAGCAACGGTCTCTCATTCCGTGATCCCGATGAGCGCAGCCCCATCCATAATCCATATATCCGTGGTCTCTCGTTCCATAATCCATATAACCGTTGTAATTCCAGCCCCAGATATCACACCAATTATCATAAACTGAGTTGTTATAATAGGGTAATTGAGTTTTGCCGAATATATTTCTTATTTTATTTGCGGCTTCCGTCTTTAAGCTGTAGATATTATCTTCAATATTTCTCAACTCGGTTTGATATTCTCTTATACGTTGTCTGCTGATTTCATCCTGCTGCCGGTAATTAAAGTATTCATCTCTAACCGAATTATATTTTTCAATTTCCGGTTGTATTAATGCATCATATTCAGCTTTTATTTTATCTACCCGGCTTATTTGGTCATCATTAAGCCGATACTGTTCCGGAACATTGGTATTCAGGTAAGAAGAATCATAAGTATGATTCGTAGAGTTATTTTCCTTTGGATGCTCTTGCGCAAATAATGTTAAAGATACAAGCAGAACTGCAAAAACAATTGCAATTCCGGCAAACCATTTTTTATTTAAAGGTAACATTGTATTACTCCTTGTAACTTTTTATAAATTATAAATATTATTATTATATGCTTTATTATATACTTTTAAGATATAAGGGATAATTTGAAAAGAGAGAATGCCTGTGCATCCCGAGAAGGAGTAATATCAAATCAGAAAAGTGCTGTTGAAAAGATATATTTTGTTGGTTTTTTGCGGAATGTAGAAATGTTTAATATCTAATTGATTATATGAATTACGTTGTATGTTTATCCCGTCAATAGAAGCGGGGAAAAATGATTTCCCGACTTTCAGTTTGGATAAATCACTTAGCGCAGTTTTACCGGTTTCAGTTTTTATTACTTTTACCAGTTCACAATAATCTTGTGAAGCCGGAATTTCATCTGCAATAGTGAACTGTCCCATTTCAGAATAGACGAACCAAAATAATAATGGCGCTAAAACTAAAACAGTTACCGATAACGCACGATATTTTAATAAATATTTAATCATTTCTATAGAGTAAGATGCAACAAATCAATAAAAGATTCATGATTATTCTATTCCATTTTTATTCCTATTTAAGCGTCCATATCAGATTGCTTCTTCTCCTCTTTCATTCGTACGAATCTTGATAGTGTTGCTCACCTCAACTACAAATATTTTCCCGTCGCCGGGGTTGCCTGTATGGGCAATTCGTTGAATAGTATCCACAACTTTATCGACAATATCATTATGAACAACTAATTCCAGTTTCACTTTTTCAACATAATCGTGTAATCCTTCTCTTATTGCATCCTCGGAATCCTTAGCTTTTGATTTTCCGAAACCTTTGATCTCAGAAATTGTAATTCCGGGCAGTCCTTCAATTTTATGCAAAGCTGTAATTACATCATCTAATTTGAACGGTCTTATTATTGCTTTTATTTCTTTCATTTTTATTCTCCCATTATTCTATCTTACTTCTTACTTAGAGCAACCTCGAAGGAATTACCTTCGAGGTTTATTATATATTTAGTATTCGTGCTAATTAGTGAAATTAGTGTCTACATTTCACCTGTCCTTACTTTAACCGGGAACCACTTATACAATGCCGGTAAAACAATCAACGTAAGTATAGTAGAAGTAAACAACCCGCCGATAACAACCGTAGCAAGCGGTCTTTGAACTTCACTTCCGGTGCCGGTTGCAATAAGCAAGGGCATTAAACCCAGCATTGTTGTAAGAGCCGTCATCAATACCGGGCGTAGTCTAAGTTTCGCACCTTCAATCGATGCTTCATCAATTGGTATTCCTTCGCGCAGCAATTGATTCAGATATGTAACGAGTACCATTCCGTTCTGCAGAGCAATACCAAATAACGCAATAAATCCGACTGAAGCTGGCACTGAAAGGTTTTGATCGGTTAACCAAAGCGCGATGATTCCGCCAACAAGAGCAAGCGGGATATTTATAAATATCAGCAAGGTATTCTTCATTGAATTGAAGCTGGAATAGAGCAAGAAGAATACAATCAATAAAGTAATCGGGATGACAATTGCAAAACGTTTGTTCGCTTCCTGCTGCAGTTTATACTGCCCGCCCCAGGTTGTGTAATAACCAACCGGTAAAGAAACTTCCTCCTCTATTTCTTTCTGAGCTTCTTCAACAAAACCCCCGATATCTCTACCGACAACATTACATTGAATTGTAATAAAACGTTGATTCTGCTCTCGTGTGATTTGTCGTGGTCCTTCTATTTCTTCAATATCAGCAACCTGGCTTAACGGAACTTCCATTCCCGTCGGCGTGCTTATCAGCAGTTCACTGATAACCGCTTTGTTATTCCTGTATTCCGGCGCTAAGCGGACAAAAATATCAAACCGTCTAATACCTTCGAAAATTTGTCCTGAAGTTTCTCCGCCGATTGCAGTTTTTATAACCTGTTGAACATCCGCAAGATTTAATCCGTAACGTGCGATTGCATGGCGGTCGACAGTAATTTTAAGCTGCGGTTTACCGGTTACCTGGTCTATCTGTAAATCTTCTGCGCCTCTGATTGTTCTTAAAACCCCTGCTATTTTTTCGGCATTACTTTTTAGCAAATTTAAATCTTCCCCGAAAAGTTTAACTGCAAGCTCGGCCTTAACACCTTCTAGAAGTTCATCAACCGACATTTGAATAGGTTGTGTGAAGTTAACAAGTATGCCTGGAAAACCTTCAATCTTTTCACGTATGTCTGATTCCAGTTTTTCAAGTGTTATACCGCTTCGCCACATACTCTCATCCTTAAACACAATGAATGACTCGGCGCTGTTAATCGGATCTGTATGTGCTCCTACCTCGCCTCGCCCAATTCTTGTAATCGTCTCGTCAACTTCTGGAATCTCTTTTATTCTTTTTTCAATAAGCATTGTTGTTTTTTTGCTTTCATTAAGGGATATGGACGGAGCCATAGTAATTTTTACTATCAGAGTACCTTCTTGAAGTTGAGGAGTAAATTCCGATCCCAGCCTTGGGTAAAGAAATATTCCTGCAATAATAATTATTACTCCCAGAACTACCGCCGCAATCCGGTTCTTTACAAAAAACTTAATAACGGGATTATAAATTTTTAGCAGCAGCCGGATTATTAAATTCTCCTTCTGTTTATCACCATTAGTTTTTTTCCTCTTCTTTTTTAATAGGAATGAAGAATACACCGGGGCTAAAAGCATTGCAAAGATCAACGAACCAAGCATAGCGAGAGCAATTGTATAAGCGAGCGGTCTGAACGTTTTACCTTCAACTCCCTGTAAAGTAAACAAAGGAATGAAAACAGTAATAATAATTATTATAGAAAAGATAATGGGACGCAGAACTTCTTTACTTGCTTTAGCAACAATATGAATAAAATTTTCATCCGGTGATGATTCCCGTTTCAGCCTGTCCACATTTTCAACAAGTACAATACTCCCGTCCACCATCATTCCGATGGCGATTGCGAGCCCGCCGAAGGACATTAAGTTGATAGAAATACCGAAATACTCCATTCCGATAAATGCGAATAAAACTGAAAATGGAATTGAAACTGCAACAACAATACTCGGTCTTATCGATCCCATAAACAAAATCAATACAATTGCAACAAGTGCGATTCCTTGTAATAGAGCATTGGTGACGGTATTTACGGCAGCTTCAACAAGTGATTTTTGCTCGTAATAAGGAACGATCTCTATTCCTTCGGGAAGAGTTTTGTTTATCTCTTCCATCTTTTTTTCAACATCGCTGATTACAGTTGATGAGTTTGTTCCAAAAAGTTTAATTACCTGACCGGATATCACTTCCTCAATTCCGTTTCTTGTTTGAAGTCCTCTCCTTACCGCCCCGCCGATTTCAATATTCGCAACTTGGTCCAAATAAATAGGCGTACCGTCTTCGGATTTTATTGCGATGTTTTCCAGATCTTCAATTTTTGTTGCGAGCCCAACCGAACGGACTAAAAATTCTTCGGCATCTTTTTCAATAAATGATGCGCCTACGTTCAGATTGTTTTTCTTAATTATATCCACCAGATCATTCACCGCAATATTGTATCGTAGCAATGCATTGGGATCTACAACTACGTGAAATTGTTTTTCCCATCCGCCGATACCGAGTACTTCGGTAACGCCGGGAACGGTTTGAAGCTGGTACTTAATAATCCAATCCTGGATGGTTCTAAGTTCGGTAAGGGAATATTTACCGGTTGTATCGTCGAGATAATAAAAAAGAACCAAACCCATTCCGGTTGAGATAGGTCCCATTTGCGGGTCGCCGAATCCTTCCGGTATTTGCTCGCGAGCTTCCTGCAGTCTTTCGTTTACAACTTGTCTTGCAAAATAAATATCCGTCCCATCCTCGAAGTAAATATTAACTACGGATAAACCGAAGTTTGAAACGGAACGAATGTTTTCCAAATTCGGCAGCCCGTTCATTGATGTTTCGATAGGAAAAGTTACATACTTTTCAACTTCCTCGGGCGCAAGTCCTTCGGTAACTGTAAAGACCTGAACAAGCGAAGGAGATACATCCGGGAATGCATCAATCGGTAAATTTTTATAGCTAAAATAACCGCCCGCAAAAACAACTATCGCTAGAACAGAGATCAGCAGCCGGTTTTTTAACGCAAAATCTATTATTCTATTCATTTAAGTCCTCCTAAAATTAATGATCGTCATCGCCGCCGAACGATTCTTTCAACAATTCCGATTTAATTACAAAAGCTCCTTCGGCAATGTAAGTTTGCCCGGCATTCAAACCGGTTAACACTTCGGCGTAATTTGTATTCGTTTTTCCAATAGTTACCGGCTGCGGTCTAAAACTTTCACCATCTTTTACGAACACGACTTTCTGTCCTTCGAAGTTTTGAATTGCGTTGAGAGTTACGGCTTGATCTACTTCAACAAAATCGGTAAGTACTTTCCCCGTTATAAACATACCGGGTTTCCAGTAACCGGACGAATTATTCAAACGTACTCTTGCCGTTGCCGTGCGGGTGTGTTCATCTACGGTAGGACTTATATAGAATATTTTTCCATTTACAGCATTTTCAATATCGTTAAAATAAATTTGAGCGCTCTGCCCTAATTTAATATCATCAATATCTTTTTGATATACGGTCAATTCAGCCCAAACAGAACTTAGATCAGCAACGGTAACAATATGTTTGTCGTCTCTGATCAATTCTCCGGGTGTCATATGAAGATCGAGAACAACTCCGTCGATTGAAGATTTAACTTCGTATGTAACAAGACTTTCGTTACTTTCTATAACTGCAATCACTTCATCTTTTTTAACTCTATCACCAATTTCTTTATAAACGCTTTTCACTACACCGGCAAACCTCGGAACAATGTGAGCAAGTTTATTCGGGTCGGGTACAATTTCGCCGGTTAAATCGGTATGCATCTGTAATTTTTTTGAACCGACTTTATCAAGTTTAATTCCGAGTTCGTTAATTTCGGTATCGGAAAGAGCTACAAGTTCTTCTTCGGTATGTTCTTCTCCTGCTTCTTCGGTATGCCCGGCTTCTTCCAAATGAACATCTTCACTACTTTTACCAAAAAATGTCACCGCCGCAAGGGTTAGAACTACTCCAACAGCTATACCAATAATTAAGAATATATATTTATTTTTCTTTTCCATTTCGTTAATCCCTTAATTTATTTCCTTTGCAATTAGTCCTTCAATTTCGATTTGAGTTGAATGAATTTGCCCGATAATATTCAGATACTGATTCTGAAGCTCAAACAATGTTCTTTCGGCATCCAGCACGTCAATAATGGCAAATCTTCCTACAAGATTTCCTTCTTTAATTATTTGGAAAGCGTCTTCCGCTTCCGGGATTGACTCGCTTTTTAACTGAGCAGCGGTCTCTATTAATGTGTTCAACCTTTTATAAAGAACATTTAACTGCAGAGTTAATCTGTTTTTAACAGAAAAGTATTCTCTTTGCTTTTGATCTACGCGAATTTTTGCTTCCTGAATTGCGCCTTGATTTCTATCAAAGATAAGAAGCGGTATCGATGCTCCGACCAAAAATGTGTTGGCTTTTGCGTCATTTAATCTTTTGAATCCAACGCTTATTGTTAAATCGGGGACTGCCTTCGATTCTTCGAGATTTACAATTGCGGTTTGTTTGTCATACTCACTTTCATATCTCTTGAGTTTCGGGTTATTCGTCAACTGGTTTAAGAGTGAGTCGTAACTCGGAACATCAACTGGGTATTCAAGTTCGCCAATGAGTTCGTCTATAGTTAAATCCGGCTGATAAATCAGCGAGAGCAGCTCCGATTTGTAATTTTCATATTCCGATTTCAAACGGTTCAAGTCAATCCGTAGAGAGTTTAGAATTATCTTAGCCCTGGATACCTCAGCCGGAGAAATTTTCCCGTCATCAACCCGTTTCTGCAGATTTACAACAAACTCTTTCGATACTTTTATAAGTTCTTCGTTTTTTTCAATCAGAAGCTGTACGGCTAAAGCTTGTTGAAAAGCTTTTCTTATATCCGTAATAATTTCTATTCTCTTTGTTTCATAATCCCATTCAGCCAGCGAGATGTTCGTTTCGGCAACTTTAACCCGTTTACTTATTTTACCGGCAAGTAAAATATCCTGGCTCAAGACCGCTGTTATTTCACTGTTGTCGAAACCGTTGAAGTCTTTACTTCCTAATATATTTTCGGCTTCAACTTCAAACTCGGGATTAGGCATTAAACCGCTCTGGATCTTTGCTGCTCCAAGCGCATCGATTTCATAATGTAAAGTTTTTAGTTCGGGATTATTCTGAACCGCTAATGAAACTGCTTTTTCAATAGTTAATTTACCGCTTGTTTGTCCGTTTGTAGATAAAGACAGAAGACTAAACAGTACGAATACTATACACATTACTCTGTGCATAAAAACTCCTTTAGTTTTTACTCTAATAATTTTTTAGAATGTTTTTAGGTTAAATAAAGCTTATGGTTGGTATCAAATGATGAGGGATACGGTAGTGTAATTCTCTAAGGGTTGATCTATTAATTGATAAAAATTATTTGAATAGAATCTGTCTTTTTATAAGTTTCTATTGGAATAAAAGTAAATGTAGCAATGCAAACCGTTAATACAAATTTACTTTTGGGGAGGAACTGCTCTTCTTCAAAACAATTTTCTTCTAAAGATACATCTTCGCAAGATTGTTGTTTTATTTCTACACCATCGGTCTGATCAAAATAATTTACGTTATTACATTCGGTACAGTCATCTACTTTTTCTATTGCTATATGACCATCACTGCCTGTGCATAAAACATACTCGGACATCAAGTCGTGAGCGAATGTTAGATGACTGATGAATATCAGTAGTAAAAGTATGTGGGTTGATTTATTTATAAAATTGTAATTCATTACTCTTCAGTATGTTCTTTAATTTTTTCAATCGCATCATTGATATGTTTATCGTCAATGGAATAAAAAACCATTTTACCATCTTTTCTATATTTAACTAATCTCGCATTTCTTAATAATCTTAATTGATGCGAAACAGTTGAAACATTTGAGTCCACCGCCGCTGCAAGATCGCAAACACAAAGTTCGCTGTTAATAAGTGATAGAACAATTTTCAAACGAGTTGGTTCCCCAAGTAATTTGAAAATTTCCGCCATCTCGAGAACTTGATCAGTATCGGCAATTTTCTTTTGGGCTTGCGCGACTTTCTTTTCATCAACAATTTCAACTTCGCAAACCGGCGCAATCTTTTCTTTTTTCATTCCCTAATGTAATTATATTTGCACATATGTGCAAATGTTATAGCTAAAGCAATAAGGTTTTCTTTTGAGAAGAATTTTTAATCCTCTGCGGTACATTTTTCGTCATTCCTTTTCTTACGCATTAGTTCAACGCGGTATTTCACGTTATGCAGTAAAAGAATTACTAGGTCACGGAAACATAAAAACAACTCAAACGTGTCCGCCTTTGGCGGATTTATTATCATCTTCAAAAAGAAAACCTATTGGAAGCGGTTAATTTATTATTAAAATATACGCCTTAAGCGTACTCTTTTTACTTTAAGAGTACGCTTCAACATTTACCCTTGAATGTTCCGTTTTCTTTTCCAAAACGTTACTTGAGCCGTTATTTTTTATCCCTTTCCTATTAGGATTCTTACCCATACGGTAGAGGTATAGCGGACAATCTGTAATAATACATTCTCGAACTTCTTTTTTAGAACCGCCCGAGCAATCAAAACAATGTTTCTTTATGGCTTTCACTGGTGTTAAGTGCATTTTTGTATTCCTTATATTTTTGATCATAAACTCTTGGCCGCATTATCCTGACAAAATTTTACCCGATAAATTCAATGCATAATTTCCGTCCAAACTGTCCAATCTATGCAGCTTCCTTTTCTTCTTTCTTATAAAACCTAATATTCCTTTTCCCACCCGATTTACTTTCCTGTACCTCATAGTTTTTAACTTTCCCCCAAACCTTTAACCACCGCGTAAACTTGCTATGAGTGAGTTTGTCGAAATCTTCATACTCTTTCTTGAAGCTTTCATATAATTCTTTCTTCTCATACTCTTTACCGATTCCAATTATTTCTTCCGCAAACTCAACGAATTCTTGACACGTTTCATCAATCATTTTTTTCTTATCAAGATTTATAAATTCATAAGTGACCAGTCCCTTCTTAAGGTACAGCTGCAGACAGCCGATCATAAAATTATCAAAGTCGCTCCATTCATCATCAGTCCAGCTTCCAAAGAAAGGCTTCCCGAAATCGTGCACGGGTCTATGTGTCTTATTGTAGTAATCTGAAAACTCAATAATAAACTGCCGGTCCATTGTTGAATCATCAACTCCGGAAATCGAAAAGTTTGTTGATATAACTACTTTCGGCGATTCACTATAACCAATATGAATTTCATCTTTGTTTTTTCTCTCAATCGTAATCCCATCCGTAATAATCGAGAACAATCTTTCAAACGGAAATTTCTCTCTAATATCTTCAAATCCAATAATGTTTGTATCTGCCTTTACTCTCTGGAAAGCAAAATTCTTTGAAGGATTAAAATTTCTTCCGTCTTCAACTACTACATTTCTCACTTTAGAAATTGACTTAATAACCAAACCTTTCCCGCTTCTGCCGAATGCGCCGTTGCTCAACTTTTCATCTATAAAAACAATGGATTTTGTTATTGAAGGATCTTTATAGGTGTGCAGTAAATAACCAATTGCGCTTTTTAATGCCTCGTATCTTTTAACTTCGCTACGGCAAACATTAAACAGAAAATCCTCAAATACACTTCGCCTACTGCTTTCAACAAAGTTTCGATCTATAATCTGCTTCTTCCAGATGTGTTTGTTAAGTTCCTTATAGCTGTGAAAATCAATCTTACTTACGCTTACTTCAACAAAACCATTCTTGAAATAAAAGTAACCTTTATCAAAAGTGTCCTTATTAAATTCAATATTCTTTGTGATCAAAAATTCAAGAAACTGTTGTGTGAAGAGCTGATTAGCAGATTTTATCAAAGCATCAATTATCTCGTTCCGGCTTGTTCCTTCAAATTCTTCCGTAGCCATCCGTTCCAGATAATTCATAACAAATTCTTTTACATCAATGCTGTCGATTTCTTCAACTATGTTGTTTTCAACTCTTACAAATAGATGATTAGACTCTATCTTATATTTACAGAAACCTTCACTTTCCAGAAATTTCTTAAATCGAATCCGTGAGATTTTTATCTTTTCATTTTCACGAACCCAAAATTTTATTACCGGCTTTTTCCAGCCGTATATTTCAGCAATATGATAAATGGTTCCTAATGTAACCCTGCCATCATAGTCTTTAACAAGCGACTCAAATTTCTTCTTCAACTCAAGTTCGGTGTCATTATAGCTTGGGTTTTTAAGACTCATTTCAATAAAATACTTTTCGCCCTGTGCACCCAATGGTACTAAAGCAAAGCCTATTTTATACCATTCCTCATAACTTCCATCCGGTAAATTTTGTGAAAGATAATCAAGTGCATTTTCCAATCTTGCCTTGTCATAGTAGACACTTTCAGCTTTTCTACCATCTTTAGTTTTTTTCACTTTGCTCTCTGCGCTTTGCGCCTCTATCACACAAAACTTTTCTAGGCACTCAATCACTTTATCTAATTCAACAAAGGAGGGAGGCTCTTCTGGGTTATCAAAGTAGAAATTATAAATACCACCACTTTCGTGCATAGAAGGAGGTAAAGCTGTTTGACAGTCTTTCCACCGTAATTCAAGATGTTTGCAGTAACTATCTTTCTTTAACTTAAATTTATAAACTGCTTTATCGCCACCTAACTTATCAAGACGTTCAGCATTTTCTTTAACCCTTATATAAATATGAAATCCTTCACCGCTCCCGCTCTGCACAACCCAACAATATTTTTCCGGTAATCCCAATTCTTGTAAAATCAATTCATTAATCTCAAAATCCTCAACAGCATCTAAGTCAAGGCACCGCCAATCATTAATGCCTTGTATTCCGCCAAGACCGGTAGAACCGCTCCAATTCATCTTTTCAATATCATCTTCGGTTTGTATCGTATTTTGCCATCTGTCCCATTCAATCATTGGTCTTTTACCTTTCAGAGGCAGTATATTTATTCCCATTCTACTTTTATAATTTTTAGCTAATTTTTTATATGTACTCATAATATTACTCCGTTAAATATTTTCTAAAAACTCCCTCTCCCTTTGGGAGAGGGTCGGGGTGAGGGCTTCCCCTCATCAATCGAACATCTTAAATTCTATTAACCGCATCCCTTAATTCATCCAAGTCAATTCCGGCATAATATCTAGTTGTTACATTTACAGTTGAATGACCAAGAAGCTTTGAAACAGTAAATATTGGTACCTTATTACTTGCCCATCGTGTTGCTGCTGTTGCGCGTAAACAATGCCAGTGAAGTTCATCCGGCAGCCCTGCTTCTTTTATAACTTTCTTTAATGATTTTGAAACGGTATCCTTTTTGTATTGCTTTCCGTTACTCTGCACAAAAACAAACTCTCTCAGAATTTTACTCTTCTCAAGTTGCCTATTTGAATTCCGTAATAAGATTCTCTCCATTCTTTCATTAAAGGGAATCCTTCTTACTTTTTTAGATTTTGTTTTGAACAGTTTATTCCCGATGGTTATTACTTTATTCCTAAAGTCAACATCGCTCCATCTCAAATTATTTTCTTCATCTAATCTCAATCCTGTTTCCACTGCAAAGAGAACCATATCGGCAATAACATCTTTGCCTTTTTTTGTAAGTCTTTCACAGACTATCTTTATCTGTTCCTCGGTGAATACAACCGGTTCATCTTTTTGTCTTTTGGGTAGTTTTACTTTTAGGAAGGGATTTGAAGCAATATAATTCCAATCTACAAACACATTGAATAGTGTTCTATATATTTTTAGGTAATTATAACAACCGAGAGGCGCGGACTTGGAAATCTTCATCATTAAATTTTCAGCATCTTTTCGCTCAATTGTATTTAATGCTCTGTTTCCCGGAATGAATTCTAAAAATCTTCTCTCAGCAGTCTTGGCAGTTGCAACAGATTTTTTTGAAAGATTAAACTCAATAAGATGATTGTACTCACTAAAACCCTGTTCAACAGTTATCGTTTCTTTAACAGTTTGCTGCTGATTTCCTATACCGAGCAATCCTGCAAGCAGCTTTATCTTTTCCATATCCTCAGCAGAAAAGTGTTTGAACAATTGCATAGGATCTGTATTACTTCCGGTATTATGCATCTCACTATTTATGTTATTTAATCCTTCCATTTGCTTTCCAAATGTCGCGGCGAAGTTCCTTCCTTGAACGTAGCCGGACTTTCCTTTTTCTTTATAACTTTTTAATCTCTATCCGCCGTCCTGTCCTCCGAAGCTGTGGCGTAGGGGGAAGCTTTAGCGTAGGCGGGCTTCCAAAGAATATTTATTTACAACAGTTTTCTTTCCAATCATCCAATCACTCAATCAACCAATCTTCGTATTTCCGGTTGCTGAGTAAATCACGATTTTTGTGATTGTATCGAAGCAGACTTACGGCGGCTCATCTTCTTCTTCATTGTTTTTATTCTGACTTCTGTCTCCTGACTCCTGACTTCTGTTTTCGAATATCCACTCATCCAATTCCGCCTTACTAAAAAACAACATCTTGCCCGTAGGTCGATGACACGGGATTTTTTTTCGTGAAGTGAGTTTGTATAAATATGAGTGTGAAAAGCCGAGATAATCGGCAGCTTGATTGAAGTTGAGCGGTTTGTCGTTTTTCTTTCGTAGGAGTGCTTTGATTTCTTCCAACTGATTTGCAATTGCATCTTTTTTCATCTTCTTTTCTTCTCCTTTTTTTAACTCCAATAAAAAGGGGAAGATGGGAGGGAACAAGCGGGGATTTCGTGGGGATTTTGGGGATGATCCTTTTTTATCTTTTTATACGGTTTTCTATTACCACTAATTTTCCGTTTCTTTCTTTTCTAAGCTGTAATTCAAATTTCCTAAAATAATCGCTGATAGTATTTTCGTTTCTTTTTGTGATTATGTAGCGTTCCTTTTTCAATTGCTCAACTACTAAGTTGCTGATATTTCTTTTTGTCTTGGTTTCAGTCAGCACTTCAGTAATTTTTCCCTGTTTAATTAATTTCTCGCAAGCTTCTTTCGCTAATTTCTTTAGCCCTTTCGAAGGAACCTCTTTTTCTAATCCCTTTTCCTTTCTCGAAGGAGATTTGTTTTGGTCTGCTTCCTGTTGATAAACTCTTGGTCCTATTATCAAACTGAAAAATGATTTAGGTCTAGGATGCTTATAAGGCGAGTCGTGTAAATCTCGCATTCTCTTTATCGATTTTTCTATATGTTTCGAATGTCTTCGACAAAGATTATATAACTTTTCAAGTCTTTCGAATTCAGAAGAGCCTTCAATAAAATCTATTATGTCTATAATTTCACTTCCACGTTCTTCATACCATTCATCAATATTTTGTTCTGTAAAACTTTGCGCTAAACGTATGTACTCGGTGAGCAATTTTTTGGTAACTTCTTTTTCCAAATCATCTTCCAAAAAATCAAAATGGTAAAGTCCCGTATTATCATATTTCTCAACTTCGGCAGCGTAAACCGCAAACCTTCTATCAATACATTGTGAACATACACCGCAGTGAGTTGTGCCCGGAGCTTTATTCCTTGTTGTACTGCACGAAACTGAACTGTTTAATAAAGCCGTTTGTTCATACGTCTTTAATACTTCAACAACATCGGTTTTGGTTTTATACAAATAGGGATGTTGTATTGAAAACTGCTTTTCGCCAATAACCGTAAATAACTCTTCTAATCTTCTTATAGTTTGGGGATGTGTCGTTCTGCTTGCCCGAGCGTTCATTAAATCCTGTGTCTCAGCAAAGTTTATTGATGTGATACCGTTTTCATAAACATAAATGGAATCTTGGTTATACTCTCTTGCAAGCGCAAAAGCTATTGATGTATATAAGAATGATCTTGTTCTTTGAGTCTCGTCTCTTGAAGGTGTATTGCTTAAACCGCAGCGGAATTTATAATGTTTACATCGTTCGGGATATAGTCTCTTAATCTCATTATACAATCCCTTCTGTGTAGTTTGAACACCCGGTAGCCCTGTTTGATGGCTTACCAAACATATTTCCGAATCGGTTGTTTCTAACAATTCAATAACTCCCGCAAGTGAATCAATCCCACCTGAAAAGAGCACAACCTTCAAATTATCCGGTCTGTCAACAGTAAATTTCTCATCATCAAAAATACTGGTAGGGAAATCCTTACCACCCTTATAAAAAGTAAACTTATAGCTATGGTCGCCACTCATAAATTGTAAAGCTTCTTCTAACAATTCCTTTACATCGGATTTGTTCCAGAAATTATAATCTCTTACGGTTATATGGAAATTAAATGATCTGCTCCAGCTGTGATATTCATTATCATCCGGTTTACCTCTATATGTCCTTCTATCTGCAGCAAATATATAAGCAGCAATTTCTAATAAATCTTTATACCTGTTGTCTAACTTATATATGTTGGTTACAAACTTATTGAGGTTAATATTTACGTTCTTCCTGCCCCTGCCGTTCTCATTCTTATGATTGAGTTCTAAATACCGCGGGTCATTACCGGATTCCTTAAGGTGAATGCCGTTGCAAGCTACAATATGTTCAACGAACTCTCTCATTTCTCCTCTTCCATTAAGAGTTCGCTTTTCATTTTACCAAAAGAACGTGATAGAAAATATTTTATTTCATTTTCTTCCGGGAATGCATTCTTAACATTTTTGCTGTACCACCCCGCAGCAAATGATTCTGTAATTTTAGCGGTTTCAAAAGCGTGCTGCGAAATTTGATTTACTTGTTTTTCTAGCTCTTTAGAAAATCTATTTCTATCATTTACATTAGTAATTTTTGCAGCGGCTTCTCTTTCTAAGTAATACTTCAAATACCGTTCAGTCAGTTTGGAGAAGTACAATCTTGATAGCTCACAAAAACCGCTCCCGTTAGCAGCTTTATAAAATATAGCTTTGGAATCAATTCCCTCGCTGAATAAACTTTGCCCTCTTTCAATGTTCTGTTTGTACCAGTTGTTAATTGCGTCTATAGCAGCCTGTCTTGCAAATGTTTGATATTCGTGGGAAATTACTTCGTTGTTTTTATACTTGGTTGCGCCCCTAGCCAATTTTATTAAAGAAAGTTCTTCTTTATCTAAAATCTTTTTTTCGGCAAGATATTTTAAAGGATTTTCTTGTTGGAAAGCCAAAGAAACGTGGACTAAAAACTCAAAGCCCGCATTTATGGAAGGATCGTTTTTTAGATTGCTGTATCTGTCTTGTACTTCTTGAAGTGTCTTTTGAGCTATTGCGGATATTTCGGAGGTCCCTGCTGCAAACCCGGCTAATTCATTTACAATTAGTCGCCAAGCTTTTGTCTTTCTAAGATAACCGTACCGTTTATGTCCCATCTAAATTTCTTATCTTATGTTTAAGAATTTTTGGGCAGATTCACAGCAGAGATATATTATTCATTCGTAAAGAATTATTTCATTCAAACTAATTGTATATAGTTAAAGAATCAAATGTTTTTCTTAATAATTTTTAGGTAATTTAATTAACTTTAATGAGTTGTTTTTTCACACAAATTTTGCAACAAGGTATTCTTAATGCGCTCTAAAATTTCCCTTTCACAACTCGAATCTTTTCTACTCAAAGCCTGCGATATTCTCCGCAGCAAAATGGATGCTTCCGAATACAAAGAATATATTTTCGGTATGTTGTTCCTTAAACGAATGTCGGACATTTTCTATGAAAAAAGAAAAGAATTAGCTGAATCTACGTTCAAACATATTAAGGATAAAAATAAATTAACGGAATTACTTAACAACAAAGACCTCTATTATCCGGCTTTTTATGTGCCTGATCGCGCTCGTTGGTATGATGGTTTCGTTGATGACAATGGTAATCAACAACCCGCTATAAAAGACCTTCACGAAAATATCGGTGAAATGCTCAACAAAGCTCTTGACGCGCTAGAAGAATCTAATGAATCATTAACCGGTGTTCTTAAAAAGAGAATTGATTTCAATAAAGAAATAGACAATAAAAAAATTCTCAAAGATCGTGATCTAAAAGACCTTATAGATCACTTTACAAACTTTCCCCCATTATTAAATGATAATTTTGAATTCCCCGATTTGCTCGGTGCTGCGTACGAATATTTAATAAAATTCTTTGCCGACAGCGCCGGTAAAAAAGGCGGACAATTTTATACTCCTTATCAAGTTGTTCGTTTAATGGTGCAGATTCTTAAACCGCAAGAAGGGATGAGCATTTACGATCCCACAGCCGGTTCCGGCGGTATGCTCATTCAATCTTATCAGTACATCCAAGAACAAGGCGGTAATTACGAAAATGTTGATCTGCACGGACAAGAACTCGATCCCACCGTGCTGGCAATTTGTAAGATGAATATAATTCTACACAACATCACAAAATACAATATTGAATACGGTGATACTTTAACCGATCCGCAGAATGTTGCAGACGGCAGAATAAAACAATTCGATCGTGTACTTGCCAATCCGCCCTTCTCACAGAATTACAATCGTGATAATATGCAGCATACGGAACGCTTTGCCGGTTATGAATATGCACCCGAAAAAGGTAAGAAAGCCGATCTTATGTTTGTTCTGCATATGATTGCAAGCTGCAAACCAAACGGTAAGGTTGCTGTTGTGATGCCGCACGGAGTTCTTTTCAGAGGGAGCAAAGAAAAAGCAATCAGAACTAAATTGATTACAAATGATTTAATCGAAGGTATAATTAGTTTACCTCCTTCTCTGTTTTACGGAACCGGTATTCCCGCTTGTATTCTTGTAATAAACAAAAGTAAGCCGGATGAACTTAGAAATAAAATATTTTTCATTAATGCCGATGCGGAATATGCCGAAGGTAAAAATCAAAACTCTCTCCGTCCCGAAGACATAGAAAAAATCGATTATGTTTTCACTAACAAACTCGAAGTAGATAAATATTCCCGGCTTGTTGATTTAACCGAAATTGAATCCAACGATTATAATCTTAATATTCGCCGTTATGTTGACAACACTCCTGAACCTGAACCGGAAGATGTTAGAGCACATTTAATTGGTGGTGTTCCTAAATCGGAAGTCCACTCAAATGAAATTATCTTTTCAAAATTTGGCATTAACCATTCAATCCTTTTTAAGAATAAAGACAAACATTATTATGATTTTCTTGCAAAGATCGATACAAAAGAAAAGATTAAATCTGTAATCGAAGATAATCCCAACCTGAAGAAAATCTTTTCGGATATGATTGATTATCTGAATACCTGGTAGCAGTCTGCTAAAGATGATTTTGCTTCATTAGAACCCTTAGATGAAAACAATAAAGTCCGCGAAAGTATTGCTGGTTACCTGGTTACAAATGGAAAAAAAATTCCCGAAGTGCGTCATAAACTTATTACTTCTCTAAAAGATCAGCTTGTGCTTTTCAATGTTCTTAATGAATTCCAAATTGCCGGTGTTTTTGTCAACTGGTGGGATAACATAAAATACGATCTTAAAACGATTCAGAGCAATGGCTGGTTTCCCGGTCTTATTCCCGATGAATATATGATTAACCGCTTCTTTACCGGTGAGAAAAAATATATTGATGAAATTGAATCTAAAATTTCAAATGCTGAAAGTCGTCTCGAAGAAATACTCGAAGAAACACAATCTCTTTTAGAATACGAATTGGATGAAGATGAAAAACTTACCGCCAAACTTATGCGGGACCAGCTTAAGTTTACTATAGATGAAATGGAACATCCCGACAAAATCGGGACGGAAAATGTTGAGCGAAGCGAAATCCCGCCGAAGGCGTGGAAAGAAGCTCTCAAAAAAATAAAAGATGTGGAAAAGGAAATTAAAGATTCTAAAAAAGAGTTAGCTCAAAAAGAAGAGGAGCTCTCTATTAAAATTGACTTGAAACGATTCGGCATTGATGAGAAAAAAGCAGAATACCAAAATCTTATTGAAATAGCAGATAAAGAGTTAGCCGAACTGCCGGAATCAGAAACCCGAAAAAGAAACGCACTTAATAGAGACAAAACAACCTTACAAAATAAAATTGACAGCCTTCAATCTTTGTTTAACAGCATCGGCGGATTAATTACAAGGGAAGAAGCAAAGGAACTTATACTTTTAAAACATAACGACCTTATCTCCGAACAGCTATTACGCTATATGAATGCAGAAAAAAGAATTGCTATTAATTTCTTTGAAAATCTTTTTGAGAAATACTCTACCGATTTATCTTTCATAGAAAAAGAAAGAACGGCTACTACAAAATGCATAACACAATATCTTAAGAAATTAGGCTACTTAATTAATGAGTGAATTTATTAACACCACCATAGGCGAATGCTGTGAAATTCTTGATTCTTCTAGAATACCACTTAATGAGGAGGAAAGGAATAAAATTCCGGGTAATATTCCTTATTATGGTGCAAATGGAGTGCAAGACTACATAGATAAATATATTTTTGATGAAGATTTGATATTAATTGCTGAAGATGGAGGAAATTTTGAATCCTATGAAACTAGACCAATTGCATATAGGATTAGTGGGAAAAGTTGGGTTAATAATCACGCTCACATTTTAAGAGCACTAAAACGTTATAACCAAGATTATATTTTTTACTCTCTTGTAAACAAAAACATCTTAAATTATATCGTTGGCGGCACGCGTTCTAAATTAAATCAGCGTGAACTAAAAACAATAACAATTTCAATTCCACAACAGAAATCCGAACAAACCGCCATAGCCCACATCCTTTCAACAGTAGATAAAGCAATTGAGCAGACAGAAAAACTAATCGCAAAATACAAACGCATAAAAACCGGTTTAATGCAAGACCTTCTTACAAAAGGCATTGACGAAAACGGAAACATCCGCTCAGAAAAAACCCACAAATTTAAAGACAGCCCCATCGGCAGAATCCCGGTTGAGTGGGAAGTAATTAACTTAGAAAATAAAAAGTATTTCGAATTAGCAACCGGTGGGACACCTTCAACTGCAAAAAAAGAATATTGGGAAAATGGAAATATTCCTTGGTTGTCTTCCGGCGAAGTGCATAATAAAAAAATTAAAAATACTGCTGTCAATATTACCCAATTAGGCTTCGAAAATTCCAACGCAAGATTTTATCCAATTGGTTCAGTTCTTATAGCTTTAGCTGGTCTAGGCAAAACAAGAGGTACAGTTGCAATTACTGAAATTGAGACAACTTCGAATCAATCAATTGCTGCTATTATTCCTAATCAAGAATTATATAATTCTTATTTTCTATATCATCAATTAGATTTTAGGTATGAAGAACTTAGATCAATTTCATCTGGTTCTGGCAGAGCTGGTCTTTCTTTAAGAATTTTAAAGACAATTAACGTGGTTTATACAGATATTAATGAGCAAAAAGCAATAATAAAAAAATTAAATCAAATAGACGATTTTCTGAATAGTAACTACAAAAGTTTATCGAAATTATCTCTTCTCAAATCCGGTCTAATGCAAGATTTACTAACCGGCAAAGTAAGAGTACCGGAAGAGTTGATAGAGGAAATAAACAGCAAAGCTAATGTGGCATAACACATTAACCCCGCTATTAGTGGCTGTTGCATAAGTATAATTTGCCCGTGGCTTTAGCCACGGGATGATGAAATATAAAAAATAGCGGGACTTTAGTCCCATTAGAAATTATGACGGCGCCAAGCATTTTACCCAAGGGGTAAATAATAAACTTGCATATGCTATGTATATATTTGTATATTTACTTTACCCTAAAGGTAAAGTATTCTTAATCATTCTTTTAGGGAAAATATTTGGAACTCCGGTTTAAAACAAAAATACTTCAAAAACAGTATGAATACTCCAAAGAAGCTTTTAAAGCTTACGGTGTGCAAGTCGGCAGAAAATATATTCAAAGAATTAATATTATAAAAAAATCAAAAGACATTGAAAAATTGAAGTCAATTCGTGCTCTTAAATGTCATCCGCTAAAAGGTGATAGAAAAGGAGAATGGTCAATTTATTTAACCGGTTTCAATAGATTGATCTTCACGCTTCACGGCGAAAATTTACAAATTGCACGGATTGAGGAGGTAAGTAAACATTATGATGATTAAGGAAATATATAGCGATCTTCCTATCCCGCCCGGTGAATTTCTTGAAGAAGTACTGGAAGATTTAGGAATGAGCAAAGATGAACTGGCAAAAAGAATGAACAGACCGGCAGCCAAGCTTAGTGCAATTTTTCGGGGAGATAAAGCAATCACCCCCGATACTGCATTGCAGCTTGAAAAGGTAATAAATGTACCCGCACATATCTGGACCGGGCTTGAATCCGAATACCGCCTCACATTAGCAAGATTGCAAGAACAAAACGAGTTGGAAAATAGAAAAAAAGAAACGCCGTTAATTACCAAATTTTGTTACAAGGAACTTGCGAAGTTGGGTTATGTGGAAAAGAAATCTTCACCCACAGACAAAGTAGAAGAGCTTCAAAAATTTTTAGCGGTTACATCATTGTTAAATTTGGATAACGTGAAAAGATATCGACCTTTCTTCAAACAAAACATAAATAAAAACCACAAGATATCTTCAGAAGCTATTATTGCCTGGCTTAGAATAGGTGAAATTGAGGCTTATAAAACCGTAACGAAACCTTTTGATTCCGACAAAGTATATAGGTTGTTACCGGTTTTAAGAAGTTTAACAATGAAATCTCCGGAGAAATTTCAAAAAGAATTAGTGAATAAATTTTCCGATGTCGGTATTGCTCTTATCATAGTTCCCCATCTTCCCAAAACTTGCGCTCACGGTGCCGCTTTCTGGCTGAATAAAAATAAAGCCGTATTGATGATTACCATCAGAGGCAGATGGGCTGATATGTTTTGGTTCAGCCTGTTCCACGAAATTGGTCACATTTTACTTCACAATAAGCAGCAAGTTTATATTGAAAGCGATGATGTAGATTTTGTAGTAAAAGCTCTTGAAGATGAAGCAAATAAATTTGCCGCCGATAATTTAATCCCTTCTTCTGACTATAAAGATTTCGTTAAACAAAATGAATTTTACAAAAGTGATATTTTGAAGTTTGCAAAACGAATTAATATACATCCGGGTATTATAGTGGGCAGATTGCAGCACGACAAGAAAATTCCACCAAACTGGCATAATGATTTAAGAGAAAGATATACGTGGAAGGATTAATAGAGGGAATAAATAAAATATATAATAACTAACGAGGTAATAATGGTTACTTATGAAGAATTCAAAAAAGAATGGTTAGAAGAAATCACCGAAGGAAATCCATCTAATGTTGAACTAGGAAACCGTTTTGCCCGCAAGCTATTATTGCAATGGCTTGATACTGAGGATGACACAGAAAACCTTATTTTTTGTGATGGAAGCGGTGATGGCGGTATTGATGCTGCTTTTTTGTTGAATGGTCAAACTAACGAGAACGATGAAATCGAGGGAGATACTTGGTATTTAATTCAAAGCAAATATGGAAAAGCATTTGCCGGAACAGATACAATTCTGCAAGAATCTCAGAAAGTAATTGATACACTTGACGGTCGTAGAGAAAGACTTAATTCTTTTTCTGAAAACTTATTAGAGCGATTGAAGGTTTTCCGTTCATCTTCTTCCGAAAAAGATAAAATTATTCTGGTATTCGCAACAATTGATCCCGTTGATGATGATATTAAACGAGCAATGAGTGATGTTAGAACAATCGGTAGGCAGAGATTAGGTCTTAATTTTGATACCGATTCGGTTTCTTTACAAACAATTTATCAACGTCTTTCCACTCCCGAAGCTGTTAAATATAAAATACCATTTACAGCTAATCTAGTTCCTTCTGGTACTGATTTGCTTGTCGGTTCAATAAAATTACTTAATCTTTATAATTTCCTAAAAGAGTACCGAAATTCTACATCTGACTTAGATTTATTGTATGAAAAGAACGTAAGAAAATTTTTAGGGAGCAGACGAAAAGTAAACAAAGGTATTGCGGAGACATTAAAAACCGATCCCGAAAAATTTGGTTTGTATAATAATGGCATAACTATAGTAGTTGAGGATTTCAAGTTCCTAGAATCAGACAAATACGAATTAGTCGAACCATTTGTTGTAAATGGGTGCCAAACAACTCGCACAATATGGGAAACATTGAGTACAAGGTTAGAAGCTGGTGGTACTGGTGTGAATCCTGAACTCGAAGAATGGAAAACCCAATTAAATAGAGGTATCGTAGTAGTTAAAATTGTAAAGGTTGGCGAAGCGGGTGAAGAGTTAATGGTTAATACTACTCGCTATACCAATAGTCAAAATGCAGTCAGTCAACGTGATTTTATTGCACTTGAATCTGATTTTAGAAGATGGCATAACGAAATGTCAGAGAAATTTGATATTTATTTAGAAATTCAAAGAGGTGGTTGGGATTCTTATAAAGCTTTACAAAGATCTGGAGCCCAAACCAAAGAATATAAAGATTGGGTTAATGCTTTCGATCTTCTTAAGGTTTATGGTGCGGGCTGGATGAACGAACCTGGTTTAGCATATGGAAAGAATCCTCCATTTGCCCCGGGTGGAAGTATGTTTAAAAAAATTGTAGAAAGAGATGATTTTACCGTTGATGATCTATATGCAGCTTATTTATTGTATAAGCTAACAACCCAAAAAATTAAATTCGGTCGTGCTGCGGAAAAATCTTCGCGTGGGCAAACTCGACATTTATTTTACTATGTAATAGTACAATTGTTAAAAGAATGTATGTTGCAAGCTTCTATTCCAATTAATAATCAGTCAATTACTTTTTCAATAATTCGTGTTTTTAAGGATTACAATTCCCCAGCCGCTCAAGAATTAAGCGAGGCTGCATTAAATGTTATTGATGATTATTTACTTAGAGAAAAGGAAGATTCATTATTTACTGAACCTAATTACACTGGTGATTTAAATGCATTTCTTAAATGGGAAAAAATTGGTAAAGGGAAAGATCATACACCCAAGTTAGAAAACCTTATTACTATGAACAATTTGTTAATGCGCAAAAGTCTTAAACCAGAACTACCATCCCCGCGTGAAACTGTTATTGCAGCGATAAAAAACTGATTTACAATCTATTATTATGAGAAATAAATGATTCTCTCAAACGACAACAAATACAAAGGCGATATAGCCAAATCTCTTAAACTGGACGAAAGACGCCACGTTGAGGAACCTTTCCTTGAGCAGCTTGAACAACAAGGGTGGGAAACTCTCGTTCTCGATAATCATCAAGAACCTCACCACAGCAAACGCAAAAGTTTCAGCGATGTTTTCATTGAGGAAGATTTAAGAATAGCTTTAAAAAAGCTAAATCCTTTTCTAACCGAATCCCAAATAACTGAAGTAATTCAAAAATTACCGGTTACTCTTGACGGTAGCCTTATTGAAAACAATCAAGAAGTCTTGGAGTTTATTCTAAAGGGCACAAGTGTTTCCCGCAATGAATTAACCGGTGAGAATAGTCCCACTGTAAAATTCATTGATCTTTACGATGAAACTAAAAACAGCTATCTCGCAATATCACAGTTCAAACTCCGCATTCCCGGTACAGAGAATCACATCATCCCGGACATTGTTTTATTTGTAAACGGTCTTCCACTCGTTGTCGTTGAATGTAAATCACCAAAAGTAAAGGATTCAATTGGCGAAGCGATTGATCAGTTGATGCGTTACTCCTAACAGCGCAGCGAGGGAATTGAAGGCAATCAAATTCTATTCTATTATAATCAATTTACCGTTGTTACAGATAGACAGATTGCAAAATTCGGCACAATCTCAACTCATTCAGAAAAATATTTCTTCCGCTGGACTGATCCATATCCTAAAACACTTGACGAAATTCAATCAAGAGAAGGCACTTCTCCAAATGATCAACAGCGTTTAATTGCCGGTATGCTCACAAAAAGAAATCTTATTGAACTAATCCGTTCTTTTACAATTTTTACAACCGACGACAAAGGCAATACAATAAAAATTGTTGCCCGTTACCAGCAATACCGTGCTGTTAAAAAATCAATCCGCAGCTTAATTGAAGGAAGGAATGCACGTGAAAGAGGCGGTATTATTTGGCATACACAAGGTTCCGGTAAATCGCTCACAATGATGTTTATGGTTCGTGAAATGCGTAAGCATAAAGAATTACTGCCGTGGAAAGTCGTATTTATAACAGACAGAACGCAACTTGAAGAACAACTCTCTGAAACAAGCGATAGTATTGGATATACCGTTAAAAGAGCAGATAGTATTAGGAAACTTAAAGAACTTTTATCGTCTCCTGCTCCTGACCTTGTTATGGGTATGATTCATAAATTCCAAGAGCGCGAATTAGAAAACATATTCCCTGAATTAAATCCCTCTCCAAATATTCTAGTTATGACCGATGAAGCGTATCGCACTCAATATAGTTTGCTCGGTGCTAATCTTCGCCGTGCTTTGCCGAACGCTACTCATATCGCTTATACCGGTACACCGATAGACTTAACCGAACAACACTTTGGTGATTACATAGATAAATACACAATGCGTCAATCAATTGATGACGGAACTACCCTGAAAATAGTTTATGAGGGCAGAACTCATAATGCCGAAGTACCGAATCCAAAAGGAATGGATATAAAATTTCAAGATGTTTTTAGTGAATATAACTTGGCTCAGCGTATGCAGATTTTAGGTTACGGCTCAAGAGATGCTTATCTGGAAGCTATGCCAACAATAAAATCTAAAGCTGAAGATATGCTTGAGCATTATATTAATTTTGTCTTTCCCAACAGACTCAAAGCTCAAATTGTTGCGGTTTCCCGTGAAGCGGCTATTCGTTATAAAGAAGCAATCGAAGAATTACTTCCAAAGTTTATTGAAAAATTAGAAGAACATAATCCACATAAGCTTAATATCGAGTTATTAAAAAAATTAGATACAGCGGTTATTATTTCACACAGCCATAATGATAAACCCCGCTTTAATCCATATACAAATTCCGATATTCATAAAACACAAATTAGAAGATTCAAATTACCTTTCGAAAAAGTTGAGAATGATCTAGATGGGAACATCGGAATCATTATTGTTAATGAAATGCTTATCACCGGTTTTGATGCTCCGGTTGAACAAGTTATGTATCTCGATAGGTACGTTAGAGATCATAATTTACTTCAAGCTATTGCACGCGTTAATCGGATCGGTCCTGACGGCAAAGACGTTGGATATGTTATTGATTACATCGGTATCGGTCATCATATAAAGCAAGCTCTTGATTCTTATGCTGAAAGAGAGCAAAAAGAAATTATTGATGCACTAAGTAATACTGAAGAGGAAATTAATGAATTAATTCAGCTTCATACTCAAATTTGGGAATTTCTAAAAAAATATAAATGTACTGATTTTAATGATCCCGATGCATTCTTTGATCTCTTTTATGACGAAGATATTCGTTTCGAATACTTAAATCTGTTTAAGAAACTTTCGGCAGCCTTTAATAAAGTGCTGCCACACCCCAAAGCACTGGATTACTTAATGGATTATCAACGGTTCGTTGAAGTTAATCTACTTTGCTCAAAACATTTTCAAGATTCAAGATTAAGTATGAGGGGTATACCGGAAAAATTAAGAAGTATTACAGATGAATACCTCAGTTCAAAAGGAATTAATCAGAAAGTTAAGCCTATTTCAATTCTTGACAGCGAATTTTATGAAAATGTTAGAGCACGTAAGCGCACAAAAACAAAAGCAGCCGAGATTGAACACGCATTACGTCACTATATTGATGTGAGTGCTGAGGATGACCCCGAATTATTTAAAACTTTTTCGGAAATGCTTGAGGAAATATTCGAAAAATTCAAAGGTGATTGGAATAAAATCTATGAAGAATTAGAGAAACTTCGTGAAAAGATTCGTAATAAAGAAAAAGAAGAAACCTATGGGCTAAATCGTGCAACGCAGATGCCTTTCTTCCGTATCTTCAAAAGGGAGTTATATAATGACAAAGAATTGAATGAGAACGAAATTTCGGCTGCTGTTGACCTTACACAAAATTTATATATCTTGCTGAACAATGAACTAAAAACAGTTGGCTTTTGGGATAGCATACCCTCACAAAATAAATTAAAAGCCGAAATCCAAAAATTATTGTTGAATGAAAGGTTTATTCAGCTTCCTAATATGTTTGAAAAATATAAAGAAATCACAACAAGAATTCTTGAAGTAGCACGCTATAAAAACGATTCGATAATAAATGACAATAGATTATAAAATAATTTTCACAGAACGTAAATCGGTCAATATTGTTATTGATCGTCACTCCAATATTATTGTCCGCGCGCCTAAACGTTTGACAAAAGACGATGTTGACAAAGTTGTAAATAGAAAAAAACAGTGGATTTATAATAAATTATCGAATTCTTCTAAACCGATTATATCGCCTAAGGAATTTGTTTCCGGCGAATCCTTATTATATCTAGGGGATCATTATAAATTAAGAATAGTGGATGAACAATTTTCTGGATTACGATTTGATACTGAATTTACAATTTCAAAGGATAGCAAATCCAAAACCAAAAAGATATTCAAAGCTTGGTATCTTGCTCAAGCAAAAAAAGTCTTCTTGCCCATAGTTGATTACTACTCAAACACTCTCGGTGTTAAATACAATCGTATTTATATAAAAAGTATGAAAGCAAGCTGGGGTTCGTGTTCCCCTAATAAATCAATAACTCTAAATTGGAAATTGGTTAAGGCTCCGCTATATGTAATCAATTACATTATCGTTCACGAACTTGCACATTTAATAGAATTAAACCACTCAGATGATTTCTGGAATATTGTTTCGGTGCAAGTCCCAAATTATAAAAAAGCAAAAAAGTGGTTAACTCAACACGGTGAATTGTTGGAATTAGAGTTGTGATATTTGTTATATTGTTTTTTGAATCAATGCTTTCCCGAACGATTTTTTATGAGAGAACCGTTCGGGATGGCTGAGTGGCTTAAAGCACCGGACTTCTAATCCGGCGAACCGCAAGGTTCCGTGGGTTCGAATCCCACTCCCTCCGCTAAACTCACGGGGTGCATATATAATATGCACCCCTTATCGGAACTTGAAAAAATATTTACAATATCGAACAATATTCAAATAACTCATTATGCCTAAACCACCTGTTAAAAAATATTATACCTTCACTGACGAAACCAAGCTTGAAGTAACAAATGAACTCTGCATTAAAGAAATATCTGATATATTAAAAACATACACTAGAGAAACTATTCTTCGTATGGCAAGTCAAACATCTCAAGATTTGGGCACAAGTAATGATCCTGCCAGAATCCTCGAACTTCAATCTGAACGCTTTAACATTCCTGTTTCAAGAGATGTCTATCTTATTCACCGCCAAGCCATTTTAGTTTTATTACAATTTACTTTCTCTTTTCCCGAGGATGAATTTGGCGAAAAGAATGAAATCAGCACTAAAGAAGTATTTTTGTTATTTGCTCTTATTAATAGTTACCTAGAATTAAATGAATATACAGTATCAAAAAAATCAATTCCCAAGAAGTTGTTCTTCTCTAGTATTAAAACTGTTCACTTGATGATGAACGAAAATGATTTACAAGCTGCTTTTTATTTTTTTGATAAATTTTCTTCAATAATAGAATCACAAAATCTTACTGACTTTAGTGATATCATCAAGGAATACTTAGGTGTTGATATAAAAGAGACAAGAGAGATATTTCAGAAAGTAAAAGATCAATCCTATCCTGAAATTTTCTCTTTTTTTGAATAATTTGCAGTTATTGAATATGATAAAATAGATACCTATTGGCAAAATCGTTCTCCCAAATTTGATATCCCATTTGAATACAACTTCTTTAACCAGTATCCACTAATAAAAAAAATGAAGATTATTTGGTAACTGATTTATACAATCTTTTTAATTCTCTTTTCAGTATTGTTTATGATATCCTTGTAGAAGTAGATCGAGAAAAATTTAAAGGTGTATTTGGTAAAGATATTGCTGAACCTGTAATTACAGAATTTTTTAAGGAGGTTTTTAAAGATGATGAAATAAAATTTATTAAAGTTGGTTCAAGCTCAAGAGAATTCGCAGATATTGGTATTCTATACAAAGGAAATATTTTCCTTTTTGAGGTTAAAACCTCTATTTTTTCGCGTATGATGCTTTTCTCTACTGATTATGATAGATTTATAAAAGCATTTAATAATAAATTTGTTTTGTCTGAAGGTATCTCTCAGCAAGTAAAACGGCTAACTGATATTGAAAATAATTTTGAATCATTTTGTAATTTAAGTGAAATCGATAATTCAAAAAATTATAAAATATATCCAATTCTTTTAGTTTTTGATGAAACTCTACAAGCCTTTTGTGCTAACCGGTATTTATCAACTAGATTTGAAAATATAATGCGTGCAAAGAATTTTGTTCCTTCAAAATTCTCATTAGCAAAAAATCACTCAACTATAACTTTTAATGAAATATATCGCCTAAACAAATTGGATATAAATCCAATTCAAAAATTAGAATTAATTCAGCAATATTCTGATGAATCTCAAAAACCTATAATGTCACTTACCCTATACAACCAACAAAAGTCTCAAAACAATTAACTACCACTTTTTTTAATTTGCATTATATATAATTCTGTCAAATCAAGTTTTTCTTCTTTTTTTGTGTACTGCGGTGAAATACTATTTGTAATACTAAAGATTATTTAACAGACTTGTATTCGTCCTATTTGTCTTTCTCGTCCTTTGATTATACATTCCTACTTTATAAATTTTATTATATTTCCATCACACAATAAATTTACTTATGCCCGAACAACACAACATAGAATACAAAACTAGCTGGCACGAAGACCACTTAAAAACAATCTGTGCCTTCGCAAACTCACAAGGCGGTAAGCTTTACATCGGTAAAGATGATAAAGGAATAACCATTGGTACTCTCGAATACAAGAAATTAATGGATGACTTGCCTAATAAAATCAAAAATCGTCTTGGAATCACTACAGAAGTTAATCTATTAACAGATGATGAAAAACATTTTATTGAAATCTTTGTTCCTTCATACTCCGTAGCTATTTCATTAAGAGGCAGATATTACATAAGAAGTGGAAGTACAACAACAGAATTAACCGGCAACTCACTAAATGATTTCCTTCTCAAAAAATCCGGTAAAACTTGGGATGATATTATTGAAGATAGAGCTTCACTAAATGATGTTGACGAAAACACTATTTCTAGATTTCTAAAAGATGCAAATAAATCCGGCAGACTTCCCAAATCAGAAAACCTTAATACAAATGAATTATTAGAAAAACTAAGACTTTCTGACAACAATAAATTAAAACGTGCAGCTATTATCCTATTCGGCAAAGACCCCGGTCGTTTCTATCCGAACATTTCAGTTAAAATAGGTCGCTTCGGTAAAGACGATACCGATTTGAAATTCCAAGAAGTTATTGAAGGAAATCTACTTCATAAATTGGATGAAACACTTTTACAACTCAATAGAAAATTCCTTACACAAAAAATTGACTTCGAAGGAATGCAAAGAATTGAAAAAGGAGAATATCCTATAGCCGCATTACGAGAAATGTTATTAAATGCGCTTGTGCATAAAACCTATTCCGGTGCTACAATTCAGCTTAGAATTTATGATGATAAAATCAGTATATGGAATGAAGGAACCTTACCGGAAGGGTTAACCTTTGAAGCATTAAAACAAGAACATCCATCCCGTCCGCGTAATCCGATTATAGCAGATGTATGTTTCTTAGGTGGTTACATAGATGCTTGGGGGCGAGGAACACTAAAAATAATCAACTCTTGCAAAGAAGCCGAACTCCCCGAACCTGAAATGAAAGAATCCGCCGGCGGTTTCCAAGTTACAATATTCAAAGATATACTTACAGAAGAACACCTAAAAAAACTTGGCTTGAATGACCGCCAAATAAAAGCTGTCCTTTTCGTAAAAGACAATGGTGCTATTACTAATTCCGATTACCGGGATATAAACAATATTGGTAAAACAACTGCAACAGAAGAATTACAAGAGCTAATAGAGAAAGATATTCTCATTTCATCCGGTTCAAAAGGTCGCGGTGCAAATTATGTTCTCAAAAATTAATTGGCCGTTAATTGACCGAATTGGCCGTTAATCGCCCGCTAATTGGCTGTTATGGCGGTTATTTGGCTTTTTATCCGTCCTATTAGTCCTTTCAGTCCTTTGCTTCACATCATTTTTATTCCCTGAAATAAATCCGGTAAAGCTTAAAAACCAAAAAACCTTTATGGGGTAGGCAACAAAACACGTGAAGGTCTCAGCTCATCGTAAAATGGGACAGCCAGTATTACATAATCCTACATTATGTGCAAGTCTTTGAGCAGTCCCAACGGAACATTTGTAGTTCTACCGAAGCACATAATGTTGGTTTATGCAAACTCGGCACGAAAAGAATATTGGTCAGTTCATCATCGCTACACTTCGGTCGTCCCTTCGGGAACACACCTTCGTTTCGCTTACATTGGGGAAAAGCCATCAGTAAAACCTTTCATTGTTCTTTCTGTCTAAATATTTTCAGCCAAACATCGCTCATTCCGGGTCGCCGATTCCGGCACACCCTCCATTCGCTTACATTGGTTTGGACACTTTGGACACAATTAATACCACTTTTCATTTGCGTTTCAAAACCACAGAAATTTGAGTCCAAAACGTCCAGTCTTTAATTCGCTCCTATTTTTATCTTCAAGTCAAACAAAGGCAAAACAAACATAAACATCGATTGTTGTTTAAAGTTCTCTCAATTCCTAATTTCTAAAAAGGAAATTGAGATGATAATGTTTAGCCGTCATACAAATACATATCACCAACCAAAAATACTTACATTCTTATTACATCATATCTGGGTACTTATTTTTTTACTTCTCTTTCTTTCCGGTACTATTCGTTGTCAATACAAAATGTATTATCCTTTTGGTTACTCAGTTAAAGCAAAAGTAGCTCGCATAATTGATGGTGATACATTCGTCCTTTCAGATTCACAACGCGTAAGAATGCTGGGAATAGATACTCCCGAACTAGAAAAAAATGGTAAACCGGCTGAACCATTCTCTGATTCCGCTAAAGTTCTTACCAAGCAGCTTATTGACGGTAAAATAATAAAACTCACATTTGATGGGAAGGCATTCGATTTTTTCGGAAGATTACTAGCCTATGTTTGGCTTACTAATAAAGCCGGGCTAGATTCAATCTTTGTCCAAGCAGAATTACTCAAAAAAGGTTATGCACGAATTCGTTATTACCCAAAAGGGAAGAGGTATTACGATATATTCTACAATCTTCGCCGTACAGCAATGAAAAACAATCTAGGTATCTGGTCCCGTTAGTTTATGAATCAACAACATTTAAATATCGAAACCATTCTTGAGGATAATAAATTCAGAGAGTATTATTCTTTGGGTTTAATTGACGATATTGCTGTACGTAATCTTAAAATCAAAAATGAATATGCTGAGCTTCGTAAACAACACTCAACGTTCGCATCCATTTCAATCCTATCTTCAAAGTACTTCCTTTCATTCGATTCCATCAATTCAATTCTATTTCGGGAAAGGAATAAAAAATCTTTACCCGTATTTCAAATTTCTAGGTAGTATCTAAATAGTATCTGCATAGTCTTAACCTCATAACCTACTGTAATCATAACTACAGTTATTATTTATTTCTCAAACTCTATCTTGCACTCAACATTAATCATAAAAAAAGGAGTACATAAAAATGGCACGTGTAACCGGTAATGTTTTAGGTAACTTAAGAGGTAAATTAGGAAACCTCTCGGCAAGAACTGTAGAAGGTAAAACCATACTTTCTGCAAGACCTTCGTCTTTCAACATTAGTCAAACCCCAGAATCTATCGAAGCTCGAAAGAAATTCGGTGTAACCGGGCATCTTTGCAAATTCATTATGGATTTACCGGATTTGGTAAGTATCTGGTCAAAAGAAAAACTTCCTGGAATGAGTGTCTTCAATACTCTATTCAAAAAGAATTATCCTTTTGTTGATGCAGATAAACCTACTGTTGATAATATCCTTACTCCCGGTGGATTCAGCTTGCCGGTTCAATCTGCCGCTGTAGCTGCAGATAATGTTGCATTGGAATTAAATGCACTTAATACTGCTGCAGTTATTTCTGCGGAGGAAGTTGATCTGTCGATCAATGCATTGATTGTTTACCACAATCCAACTAATCCGGAAGATGCTCCTTACAGCATCGTAAAACTTACTAAAGCCGAAGCCGGTTTCGATTTTACAACTGCCTACACCGGCTCAATAAGTTTAGATGTTGTACAGCAAGCTCTTGCTGCAAAGTATCAGAATAGCATTCTTTATTTAGCTGTTGCTTCCAAAAATGCTGACGGTAAAGTAGTTCAATACTCTGCTACTTACTCTAACCAGTCTTAACAGCTTAATCCTTCCAGCGGCTTCCCTCATTAGTAGGGAAGTCGTATTATTATCAAGTTAATCGAACCTTCGCCCTATTTCGCTCATTCCGTAAATATAAAAGTATTTACTCCATTCGCTCAGCAAGGCTATCGGTTAATCATAACATTTGGCGTCCTAATGCGTAGCTCTTGCCACCGTAAAAAACACGGCGTCAACACCTACTAAATACCAATTTGATGTTTTGCTATCCGCAAAACGTTAAAGCACTTTTCGCCCGCTTCTTTTTCAAGCTTAGTGTTAAACGAACATAATCAATAAATCGGGTCAAGGGTATATAAACAAATACCGCTCTTTATTATAGGATATTGAAAGCGGTATTTGCCCTTGACTTGAATAATCAAGCTAACGTACACCATCACCGTGTCCTTCCATAAAAAACGCAAATACGTAGTTAAGCGGGCAAAAAATGTTTTTTGTGGGGCAGTACGCCCTTTTATAATCCACTTAACAAAAGGAGCTACAATGAATACAAATCAAAAACCAGATGAATTTGGAAATCCATCCCTTCGGGAGAAACTATTCTTTGAAGAAAGCCAAAATTCCGGCTGGATTCCAAAACACGAGTGCAGTAAAAACCTCAAAATTATCGCTCAGACTCACTCAGTTAACCTGCCTGCCGGTAGGCAAGGTTCATTGCACAATATTGTAATTGCACAAACCAAGCAATGTAAAATCTGCGGTAAAAAGTTTGATGAATCTAACCCGGAGGGGATAAGATGTTGAGCGAAGTGAAATCCCGATTCAATCGGGGAAAGTTTATGAAAGCAGCCATCCAACAATGCGGGATTATAAGAAAGTCCCGCAGATTAAAATAAAAAATTTACAGTTAGCCAATGTTGGTTTTGAAATCGGGAAAGAATATCGTGTAATATATCAACCCGGTAAAATTACACTTGTTTTAGTTGCTAAAAAGGGGAGTAATCACTAATTTCATTTTAAGATGTCACTCAAATTAACTAACCATATTAACCAACCAACAATAAAAAGGATGTACCTTCAAAAAGTGGGTACAAAATGGGTACACAGTGGGTACAATGACAGTGGGATTTTAAGGAAGCGTAAAAACAAAAAAAGCCTCAAAACAAACCGTTTTGAAGCTTTTCTATGCGGGGCCGACGAGACTCGAACTCGCGACCTCCTGCGTGACAGGCAGGCGTTCTAACCAACTGAACTACGACCCCATTATTTCATTTTTACACTTATTTCTCATCACGCATCATAACTTCTAAACTTCAAAGGGCCAAAATTTTGCGTGAGAGCAAGGTGTATTGTCCTGCGTCAGATGACGGACTAATTACTGCCTTAAATTCTTCTTAAAAGAACATCATCATTTGAAAAATGCCTACAAAAATAGTGATTCTATCCAATCCAAAGCAAGAAAATTTTTTTCTGAGGAAGTCAATGAACTCTTTAATTCAAATATATGTTACAACACGCATGCTAACTATTATTTTTCAAACGAAAAAAAGGAGATGTATCATGCGCAAGTTATTTTTATCATATATAATACTCTTTTTATTTGGCGGGCTAATTAATGCTCAGACCAGATGGAATTTCGATAAATCTCATTCCACAATTGCTTTCAAAGTAAAGCATATGGTTATTTCTGAGGTTACAGGTTACTTTAACCAATATGAAGGTAACATCGTAACTAATGGCGACAATTTTGAAAATGCTAAAATTAATTTTACAATTGACGTCAATAGTATCAATACAGATAACGAAAAACGCGACGAGCACCTGAAATCGGACGACTTTTTCAATTCCGCAAAATATCCGAAAATTACCTTCGTCGGTAAATCGTTCAAAAAAATTGGGAACAACAAATTTAAACTTGTAGGCGACCTCACAATTCGTGACAATACCAAAGAAGTGACTCTCGACGTTACATTCAATGGCATGGTAAACGACCCCTGGGGAAATACACGCGCCGGCTTCAAAGTAACAGGAACTATTAACCGTTTTGATTTTGGCCTTAAATGGAATGCATTGCTCGAACTTGGCGGTGCTGTAGTTAGTGAAAATGTCGACATTGTAATTGATGTAGAATTAATTAAAGCAAAATGAGATTAGAAGAAGAAATAAAACAAAAAAAATTCAGGAATGAATTTCATAAACTGGCTGTCAATTTATACTACACCAACAACTGGCTATTGAATATTCATAAATCGATTTTCGAACGGTTCGGCATTACGCCGAACCAGTTCAATATTCTACGAATACTGAGAGGACAGTATCCTGAAAGCGCATCAGTAAATTTGCTTAAAGCCAGAATGCTTGACAAAACTTCTGACGCTTCTCGATTGGTAGAACGTCTCAGGATTAAAGGTCTAGTTGAAAGGAATCAATGCCCAAATGATAGGCGACGCACCAATGTGATCATAACCGACAAAGGTTTAAAACTTCTGAACGATATAGACAGACACGATGATGAATTCGACAGAGCTCTTTCAAATCTTTCCGAAAACGAAGCTAAATTATTAAATACTCTCCTCGATAAATTGAGAGGCTGAAAAATATTCTTTCCTCAATGCCTAAATTCTATTACATTTATTACCAAAATTTCTGCAGGGGGTATTGTGCGATATTCGTCGGCTATTTTTTTATTGTTATCCGCATGTACTGCTGTATACGATTCAGTTTATCCTACATTAAACGATGGCAAATACGACAGTGAATTTCCGTACAAAAGCTCTTCGGAACAATTGGAGGATATCAGCAATTCGATTAACCTGCTAAACAGTATTGCATTTTATACAGGTTATGTTTTCGACATTGATTCGAAACTAACGAAAAAAGAGATTTCTCTCATCGACCTCGAGTCCGCTGCTAAAGAAAAAGTCTATTTCAATAGAACGGCGTCGGGCACTGCAACGTTGATATATACTCACGATGGAAATATTCTTTATCTTACTGTCGCACATATTGTGGCTTTTCCTGATACAGTCTATTCATATTTTATCAATCCCGACGGCAGTATATCAGAGTATATCGAAAGTATTTCGATAAAATCTAGTCAGAGCAATTATATTCCCGACCTGCCAGATGGTGGGGCGCTCGATATCATTTTAATGGATAAAAACATCGATGTGGCTTTATTAGGCAAAAAAATCGATCCGAAGGTCGCTATCGCACTTAAACCCTTCAATTACTCGTGGGGATCGTCTTCCGAACTCGAATGGGGCACTTTCGTTTACGTATTCGGTTATCCAATGAATTATAAAATGATTACAAAAGCACTGGTTAGTAATCCTAAAAGAGAAAAAAACATTTTTTTAATCGACGCTGTCTTTAATAAAGGTTCCAGCGGCGGAATTGTACTTGCTATTCGAGACGGTGTACCAAATTTCGAACTCGTAGGAGTAGTACGTTCAGTGCCTGCCGACTTTCAATTGAATCTTCATCCATTTACAAAAGAGCACGAAATCGATTTCAATCCACAGATCCCATACAAAGGCGAAGTCTATGTTGAAAAAGAACAGGTTATCAGAAGCGGAATCGTCAAGGTTATTGGTATCGAAGTGATTAAAGAATTTATCACGAAACATCTACCTTATCTCAGAAGCAAAGGATATTATTTGAGTGGATTCTTAACAAATAAATAAATCTTATATGAAACAGAACATAATCAAAATTCCATTGCCCACTCGTAAGAGGATTGCACTTGTAGCTCACGACAATAAGAAGCACGACCTGTTAGAATGGGCTATTTACAACAGAGACAAATTAAAAGATTGTATAATTTATGCAACCGGAACAACAGGCAAGTTGCTCGAAAAGGAAGCGGGACTGAATGTAAAAAAACTCAAGAGTGGCCCATTAGGCGGCGACCAGCAATTAGGCGCTCTAATTGCAGAGAACGAAATCGATATACTCATTTTTTTCTGGGACCCGCTAGAACCTCAGCCTCACGATCCTGATGTAAAAGCCTTGCTTAGAATTGCCGTAGTATGGAATATTCCAATTGCAAACAACAGGTCGTCAGCAGATTTTATTTTTTCATCAGCTCTTATGGACAAAACCTACGAAAGAATTTTGCCCGACTACGAGTCTTATACCGAAAGAACTATTTCTAATAAAGACCAATGAAACATTCATTTATAAAGGCATTATTTAGTCATACACTCTTACATAGCTTATGTTACTGCAGATCATTTTATCTAAATTTTATAAGGAAATAAATAATATTACCATAAAACTATTGAGCCTCTCATACGACTAAACTGCTAAAAAGAGAAAGCGATTGCTTAGAATTATTTACATACTGAAGAACACCGAATGGGAAGCCATCTTCTGGTTAATTGGTTTGATTTATCTCGCTTTGATAGATCCATATTCCCCTCAGCATTATACCCTATGCCCATTCAATAACATTGGCATAGAAAACTGTCCAGGTTGCGGATTGGGGCGTTCAATAGGATTGCTTTACCATTTTGATTTTACAGCTTCGTTTGAAGCGCACTATCTGGGTGCAGTCGCATTGATGTTAATTACAGCTCGAATAATCAAATTAATTCTCAGGACAATCAATAATTTCAAAAAATCGGAGTTGATATGGCTAACGTATACGAACTAATGCCTGAAATAATGGGCGAAGAACAGATTTTTGTGGCAAGTATAATTAAAAATTTCGACGACCATAAGGCACAGCAATTTGCCAATGTTTACAGAACTCGTAGACGCGACCCCCAGACAATTCTCCTTCTTACACTTGTCGGCTTTCTGGGCATTGCAGGTATTCAGCGGTTTATAACCGACAGAATGGGACTCGGAATTCTATACCTTTTGACTGGCGGTATCTGTATGATTGGAACGATTATCGACCTGGTCAATTACAAAAGGATTGCCTTTGAATATAATCAAAAGCAAGCACTTGAAATTGCCTCAATGATACGCGCTGTTTGAATTATTTTTGAAATTATTGAATTTATTCTTAAGTTTCGTCGGTAGAGCAGATGCTCTAAAAATAAATAACTTTTTAGATGCGTTCTGCCTACATTTTTGAAGTAAGTAAAATTTTTAAGGAGTTCTTTTTTATGGCAGAACGTGAAAACGGAACCGTTAAATGGTTCAATGCCACAAAAGGCTATGGTTTTATTGAGCGATCACAAGGAGGAGATGTATTCGTTCACTTCTCTTCAATTCAGGTTGACGGATACAAAACTCTCGAAAAAGGTCAACAGGTTGAATTTACAGTCGGAGACGGACCGAAAGGACCTCAGGCTCAAGATGTAAAAGTTGTCAAATAATAAAGTTTATTATTTAGCAACACGAAAAGCGGCTCAATGCCGCTTTTTTTATCCCCAAACTTGAACTTTTTGTAATATTAACGCATTTTTAAATGCGAAATACAAAATCTTATGATAATTCTTACTTCCATATCGCACTCCCGACTTTCACTTCAGCTTGACGGCTGTTGCACCAACCATTGTACTTGTTGTTGCTGCTAATATAATATTTAATCCCAGAAATTAATTTTAATAAATTATTAAAGGGCATAAAAATGGAATCCTTGGAAAGGACTAACTTTACAGATTTTGCAAAAAAAATATTACTAAGAAGACAAACGCACGCGTGCACATCATCTCTAAAGAACGAATCAATATCGTTTCTTGAGGGAATAATCGATTTTTTGTTTCCCCATTTTTCTTCAAAAATTTATTATACAGAGGAAGATATCCTCTCGAAGCTCCAGTTGATCAAACGTGATTTCATACAACTGGTTAAGCTGTTAAATGGGATGGCACCCGTAAATGCATCAGAAAAAAGCGAGGAGTTTATTAGAAAACTGCCCGCCATAAACGATATGCTCTGGCAGGATGCGGAATTCATTTATGAAGGTGATCCTGCTGCAGAAAGCATCGATGAAGTCATTCTTGCATATCCGGGTTTTCGTGCAATTGTTATTTATCGCCTTGCTCATGCAATATATGAACTAAAAATTCCGATTATACCGCGTATCTTAACCGAGCATGCGCATCAGATTACAGGTATTGATATTCACCCCGGCGCTCAAATTGGTTGCCCGTTTTTTATCGACCACGGCACTGGCATTGTAATTGGCGAAACGACCGTAATCGGTAAAAATGTAAAACTTTATCAAGGTGTAACTCTGGGTGCATTGAGCGTCGATAAAAATCTCGCCCAGCAAAAACGTCACCCTACAATCGAAGACGATGTGGTAATTTATTCTCAGGCAGTAATATTAGGCGGCAATACTGTAATCGGGAAAAATTCAGTCATTGGTGGGAACTCGTGGATAATTAAAAGTATTCCACCAAATTCCGTAGTTTATAACAAAAGCGAAGTACGCATCCGGTCTTCAAAACCATTCGAAGAAACTCTCGATTTTATAATCTAAAAGAAAGGATTAAATACAATGAAAGCATACAACATACTCCAAACAATTGGCAATACGCCTCATCTAAAATTAAACCGTCTCTTTGGCAATAAATACGAAGTATGGGTAAAACTCGAAAAGTCGAATCCAGGTGGCAGTATTAAAGACAGAATTGCCCTGGCAATGATTGAAGACGCCGAAAAAAAAGGAATACTTAAACCAGATAGCATCATCGTCGAACCGACATCGGGAAACACGGGAATCGGTCTTGCTATGGTAGCTGCGGTTAAAGGTTATCGAATTATACTCGTAATGCCTGAATCGATGTCGATCGAACGACGCAAGATAATGGCTGCATACGGAGCGGAATTTGAATTAACTCCGCGCGAACTTGGAATGAAAGGAGCCATCGAAAAAGCCAGGGAAATTGCATCTTCAAATCCGAAAGTCTGGATTCCACAGCAATTTGAAAATCAATCCAACGTCGAAATTCACATTAAAACAACTGCACAGGAAATATTGAACGATTTTCCCGAAGGTTTCGACTTTTTGATTACAGGCGTGGGTACAGGCGGGCACATTACCGGCGTCTCGAAGGTCCTGAAAGAAAAATTTCCAAATTTAAAAGTTTACGCAGTCGAGCCTGAAAATTCTCCAGTTATATCCGGCGGTAAACCTGGCCCGCATCCGATCCAGGGCATTGGTGCTGGATTTATACCACAAATTTTCGATACTTCATTAATCGAAGGTGCTATTAAAATTTCCAAAGAAGAAGCTTTCGAATTTGCACGACGAGCTGCAAAAGAAGAGGGACTTTTTGTTGGTATATCGTCAGGTGCGTCACTTGCGGCTATTAACAAAAAACTACCCGAAATTCCCGAAGGCTCAAGAATTCTTACTTTCAACTACGACACTGGCGAACGTTATCTTTCAATTGAAGATTTGTTTTAAAATAAAAAAGGCTGTCACAAATTGGACAGCCTTTTTTAATTTTTATAAACCCAGAATCTTTTTGATGTGATTTTCGTATGCAAGTTTTGGAACGAGACCTTCATAACTGGCAACTATTTTCCCTGCCGTATCGATTACAAATGTTGTGGGGATAGCTCTAATACCACCGTATTGCATATAGACATTTTGATTTCCGTAGACCACCGGATAGTTGATTCCTTTTTCTTTAATAAATGGAATCACTTGATTTTTGGTATCTGTATCGACAGAGATGCCTATAATTTCGAGTCCTTTTTTACCATATTTATTTTTTAGATCTATTAAATCCGGAATTCCTTTACGACAGGGCGGGCACCAGGTTGCCCAGAAATCGATAATAACCATTTTCCCTCTAAAATCCGAAAGCTTCAACGTTTTTCCATCGGTTGTCGGTAAAGTAAAATCGGGAGCCATTACAGAATTCTTTTGAGCTTCGGGAACGTAATTTGGTGGATATGGTCCGCTTTCGGGTTCACTGCCCGTATTATTTACTACGAATAGTAACAGAATAAGTCCGATGAAAAATCCTGTATAGATGTAACTTCTTTGTTTCTTTGTTAATCCCTGTCTGGTTTCTTTTGTGTCGGGATTCGATTTTTTCATATTCTTCCTCATTTCTTTTAATGGATAAAATAAAGATAATAAATAAGACTCAATTTATTTGTCACTTTTTGATAACATTTCATTCAAATCTTTCACAAAAGTGTCTATCTGGTCCTCATTAAAACCTTTTTCTAAAGCTGCCTCTTCGAGTGTGCCCCAGATCGGCTCGCCGCATCTCAAGCAGCGTATCCCCTTCTCCATTAAATATGCGACAGATTCGGGCAGTAGATTTACAAGGTCTTCAATTAGAATGTTTTTGTCGATTGTCGTCATTTTTTCTACCGGGTATTAACCAGACCAGGCCAACAAGCGCTCCGTAAATAGTTGATGCATACGGATTGCCAGATATAGGACAACTTCCGTTACAACCGATAAAATAGTAGTATGCATATCCAATCAAAGCGCCGGCGGCTACAGGTAATATTTTTTTTATTATTCTTTTGTTAATCATATTATGCAACAATTGTATTGAGAGCTTCTTTTACCTTTTCAAGTACTGTATATTCCGGGGCTGCACCTTCTAAGAACGTATTTTCGTTTATAATAGTTCGCGGAACACCACGCACATTATATTTCTGAGATAAGTGAGGGAATTCTGTAGCTTCAATCATATCGCTTTTAATGTTGTCATTGATGAATGCAAATTTGTGAGCTGTAATTACAGCCTGGGGACAGTAAGGACACGTGGGGGTCACAAAAACTTGCATATGAACCGGCTTGTCGATCTTTTTAACTTCTTCTTCAATCTCCAGCGACAATCCCGACTCGCCCGTGCCGAGCATTTTTATGTCTTCAAGTAAAGATGCAAATTCATATCCGCTTGGAATTCCGTAATACCTTATGCCATAATCTTTTCCATTTTCATCTAATAAAACTGTAGCAGGAATTTTATCGACACCATACTTTTCGGCTTCTGCTTTGTCGTTAATGAAATTTTTAACTTCGAGATGAAGTTTGTCATTTATGGCAGCTAATTCGGTTAATATTCCTCGGGTTTCGCGACAGTACTGGCATTCAAGTTCCTGTGTGAAAAACACAATCTTTACGTCCTTTACCAAGACCGAGAGAATCTTCTTCAATTCTTCTTTTAATGTGTCGTCAATATACATTTTTTCTCCTATTATATTTTGCTTGCAAAGGGTAAGATGTTCGAAAGAGGAAAACGTTTCAAGAATGATTATTTTTTACCGTCTCCCCATTCGAGAACTTCTACTTTGACATTAGCAAGACCATTTTCCACAAAGTCGAGTTCTCTTGCAGCGCCAAGCGAAAGGTCGATAATCCTGTCGGGGCGATGGGGCATCCGATCATTTATTTTCATTACCATGCTTTTATTATTCGTTAAATTGGTTACTTTTACAACCGTACCCATTGGAAAGAATGGATGGGCAGCCGAAATTGAATTGGCATTATAGATTTCGTCGCTGTATGTAATTTTATTATTAAACTCTTCACCGTAAAAAGATGCAATGCCAGTCTGAACTTTGAGATTTTCATAATTAATCGTCGATTCCTCCTTCGAAGTAAATCGCACAGATGAAGAGCAAGCCGAAAAAATTAAGGCCAAGCAGAGAATAATCGGTATTTTATACATTTTTTCTTGCATCTAACAATATTAATTTTGAATGAAAATAATTTTTTCATAAATTTGCGCAATTTGTTCAAACATCCTATTGTAGACTTCCTCCCAAAAATAACTTGGAGATATATGACGATATGAAAGATAGAAAAATTATGCCCAAACGAAAAGCCAGACTTGTACTGAAAAACGGGAACGTATTTGAAGGTTTTCTATTCGGAAGCAGAAGAAATGCGGCGGGCGAAGTTGTATTTAATACAGGAATGATGGGCTACCCTGAAACAATGACCGACCCTTCGTACAAAGGTCAGATTCTCGTCTTTACTTATCCGCTCGTTGGTAATTATGGGGTTCCACAGTTGAACGATTCAGACGATTTGCCTCCTTTTTTCGAGTCGAAACAAATTCAGGTCGAAGCAATTGTTGTCTCTGAGTATTCCGAAAAACATTCACACTGGAATGGCTATCAAAGTCTCGATGAATGGTTAAAAGCTTACGATATTCCTGGACTATACGGCATCGATACACGAGGTTTAACAAAAATATTACGCGAACATGGTACACTTCTCGGTAAAATAATAACGGATAGCAAACCGATTGATTATTACGATCCGGATACAGACAATTTAATTTCAAAAGTAACTATCAATCAGAAATACGAATATGGCAGCGGCAAAAAAAGAATACTGTTGATTGATTGTGGTTGCAAAAAGAGTATAATTACGAACCTGATTGACCGTAAGGTACGAGTACTTAGAGTTCCATACGACTACGATGTTTCGAATGAAGATTTTGATGGTGTTGTTTTATCAAATGGACCGGGCAATCCGGTTGTTTATAAAAAACTCGTAGAAACCGTTCGCAAATTAATTCAAAAGCAAATTCCCACACTCGGAATTTGTATGGGACATCAGATACTTGCTCTGGCAGCAGGCGCCAAAACTTATAAATTAAAATATGGTCACCGCAGCCAGAACCAGCCTGTTAAAGTTGTCGATTCCAATAAATGCTACATAACTTCTCAAAACCACAGCTTTGCTGTCGATACAAAAACATTGCCTAAAGGCTGGTTGCCGTGGTTCGAAAATTTAAATGATTACTCAAATGAAGGAATGATTCACGAAAAGCTGCCGTTCAGAAGTGTTCAGTTTCATCCTGAAGCTACTCCTGGTCCCGTCGATACCGAATTCATTTTTGACGAATTTCTTAAGGATGTTTAATTAAAAGAAGAATATCGATGAAATACAAAAAAGTATTAATTATTGGTAGTTCGGCACTCAAAATTGGTGAAGCCGGTGAATTCGACTACTCTGGCTCGCAAGCCATTAAAGCTCTCAAGGAAGAGGGAATCTATACAATTCTAATCAATCCCAATATAGCTACAATTCAAACCTCGGATTACATTGCCGACAAAGTTTATCTTCTTCCGATTACGGCTCAGTATGTAGAAGGTGTAATTGCACGAGAAAAACCCGATGGAATTGTACTCGGTTTTGGTGGTCAGACCGCATTGAATTGTGGACTCGACCTTCACAGGCAGGGGATTCTTAACAAGTATAAAGTAAAAGTACTCGGCACGCAAATCGAAGCTATTGAGAATACAGAAGACCGTCAGTTATTTTGCGATAAACTTTCTGAAATCGATGTTAAATTTCCAAAGAGTAAAGCTGTAAATTCAACCGAAGAAGCCGTTGAGTATGCAAAGGAAATTGGTTTCCCTGTAATCATTCGAATTGCGTATGCATTGGGCGGACTTGGTTCTGGAATATGTCGCAACAAAAAAGAAGTCGAAAAATTAGCCTCGAAAGCACTTTCGTATACTTCTCAAATTCTGGTTGAAGAATATCTCGAAGGCTGGAAAGAAATCGAATATGAAGTTGTGCGCGATCGCTACGACAATTGCATAACTGTATGTAACATGGAAAACATCGACCCGATGGGAATTCATACCGGTGAAAGCATCGTTGTGGCTCCGAGTCAAACATTGACAAACGAAGAATATCATCAGTTGAGAAAAATTGCTATCAAAACAATAAGACATCTTGGAATAGTAGGTGAATGCAATATTCAATTTGCACTTGATCCAAATTCTCATGATTACCGCGTTATTGAAGTCAATGCTCGACTTTCGAGAAGCTCTGCTCTGGCATCGAAAGCCACCGGTTACCCACTTGCATTCGTAGCCGCCAAATTAGCGCTCGGGTACGGACTGCACGAGCTGCCGAATTCAATTACAAAAGTAACAAAAGCATTTTTTGAACCGGCACTCGATTATGTCGTCGTCAAAGTTCCGCGCTGGGATTTAAAAAAATTCAGACTGGTCAAACGCAAGTTGGGCTCTTCGATGAAGTCGGTAGGCGAGGTTATGGCAATTGGTCGAAAATTCGAAGAGGCAATTCAAAAAGCGATGCGTATGCTCGACATTGGAGTGGAGGGATTGACCGCCAGTCGAACAAAAATCGAATTTGACAATCTCGAAGAAGCTCTCAGCAATCCGACAGAAGAACGAATGTTTGCAGTCGTACAGGCCCTCAAAAACGGCTATTCGGTCGATTGGGTGCATAATTTGACGCACATTAATAAATGGTTCCTTTATAAAATTCAGAACATTGTCGAAATCGAGAAGAAAATTCAGAGCTCTAAACACTTAACCAAAGAATTGCTTTTAGAAGCCAAACAACACGGTTTTTCCGACAGACAAATTGCAAACCTTACCAATACAGACGCTCACGATATTTATAAACTCCGCATCAAACATGACATTCACCCTTTTATTCAGCATATCGATACGTTAGCAGCTGAGTATCCCGCGCAAACAAATTATCTTTATCTTACATACAATTGCTCCAGGCACGATTCGGCTCTAGAACTAAAAAATAGCATAATTATTCTTGGCTCAGGACCATATCGAATTGGTAGTTCAGTCGAATTCGACTGGTGCTGTGTAAATACAAGCAAGACATTGAGAGAAGAGGGTTACAAGTCAGTTATAATCAATTGCAATCCTGAAACAGTAAGTACGGACTACGACCAATCTGACGCACTCTTTTTCGAAGAACTTACAACAGAAACCATCTGGGAAATTTACAACCAGATTAAAGCTCGTGGTGTAATAGTATCGATGGGTGGTCAAACGCCGAATAATCTCGCCTTAAAACTTCATAAGATCGGGATACGGATTCTCGGTACTTCTCCCGAATCGATCGACAGTGCTGAAGATCGTAGAAAATTTTCAGCATTACTGGATAAACTTGGAATTGAACAACCCGAATGGAGCGCACTTAAAACGGTAGGCGATGCTCTTCAATTTGCCAATAAAGTAGGTTATCCCGTACTCGTGCGACCTTCATACGTATTGAGTGGTGCAGCAATGGCAATTGCCACAGACGATGTTGAACTTACAAATTTTTTGCAGAAGGCCGTTGACGTCTCGCCCGAACATCCTGTCGTTATTTCTAAGTTCCTGGTTAATGCAAAAGAACTCGAATTCGACGCTGTAGCTCAAAACGGAGAGATCGTTTGTTCGGCTATCTCCGAACATGTTGAAAATGCGGGTGTTCACTCGGGAGACGCTACTCTCGTACTCCCCGCACAAAGAACATACCTCGAAACTATGCGGCAAATCAAAAAATTCTCTTCGGACATAGCACGCTCACTTAATATCAACGGACCTTTTAACATCCAGTTTCTCGCAAAAGACAATAAAGTAAAAGTCATAGAATGCAATCTTAGAGCTTCCAGGTCATTCCCCTTTGTTTCCAAAACTCTCAAGAGAAATTTTATCGATATAGCTACAAAAGTTATAATCGGTAAAAAAGTTGAAAAGTGGGACGACTTCTTGTTCAATTACGACTATGTTGGAGTCAAAGCGCCCGAATTTTCTTTTACGCGTCTTGAAGGTGCCGACCCAACAACGGGAGTCGAAATGGCTTCTACAGGCGAGGTTGCCTGCCTTGGTAAAGATTTCGACGAGGCATTCTTAAAGGCATTAACTGCAGTTGGTTTCCGTTTCCCGATTAAATCGATACTGGTCTCTTCGGGTACAATCGAATCGAAGTCAGAGCTTCTCGAACCGCTGAGGCAACTCCAGAAAACCGGAGTAAAATATTATGCCACGCCTGGTACCGCCAAGTTTATGCACTCAAACGGTATTGCGGTCGACACAGTCGATTGGCCTTTGAATGGGAAGAAGTCAAATGCTCTCGATCTAATAAAATCAAAAGCGATCGATCTTGTTATTAATATCCCGAAAAATTTCCAGGAAGAAGAACTTACAAACGACTACTTGATACGACGAACAGCCGTTGACTATAAAATTCCACTGATAACAAACCGTCAACTTGCAATGAGATTGGCCGAGGCTCTGGTAAATAAAAATCCCGAGAATCTCGAAATAAAAAGCTGGAATGAATATTAATCTTATATAAAAGCAAAAGCCTTCTTTAATAAGAAGGCTTTTTTATTTTAAAAAGTAAATGAAACTCCAAATTTTAAAACCGCGTAACTAAGTGGAGATTCACTCTCAAATGGCCAGTTCATTCTTTCTTTTCTCAACTCATAAAATGCGTAGGAGAGTCCACCTTTCAAGAGGGCATGAACTAAAGGAGTGGCAACGGGTGAGGAATATGCTACTTCATCTATAAATTCATCGAGCAGCTGACTGGCTGCGTTTTCGATTGCCAGGCTACCCAGATGTTTCCAGAAAAGGTGTCGCGGGAAAATTTGATTGTATTCATAAGCGGCATTAATTGCCAGATAATTTCCAAATCGGAACTTTAATCCTGCTTCGCCATTCGAACCAAATCGAATTCTGCTTTCGAAACGTTTGAGTAGTTGAATATCTTCAAGCAACGATTCCGTGTCGGTGCTGTTTCCCTCCTCCAATTTAAAATCTGACCAGAGGAAACCCTGCTGAGTATAAAGCTCGACACCAATTTTATTGAATCTGTATCCGTATCCATCTCGTTCGCCGAATCCGAATTTCCATATATCGGCTTTGTAGCCTCCGTTCTCATCTTCGAGGAATTTCGAAGAGACTTTACCGCCAGTCAAAAACTTTTCGTTCAGTTGAATTACATTCATTTCAAAGGTGTCAATTTGTGCATAACCAAGTTTAATATCGATAGCAGCAAAGTCAGCAAAATTTCCCTGAAGTTTCTTATACTCGGGATAAGCCAATCCATAATTTAGCTCGAGCATGGGCGAGCCTTTATACCAATTGCACCATTTGTGAAAATGCATCTCTGCATCAGAATTGTAATTTTGTCCGAAACTATATACTAATGGGACAATCAATAAAATGATCACTTTTTTCATTAAATACCTCGATTAATTTTGCCCCGTTAGACGCAGTAGAAAATCGAAAAGTTCGATAAAAATTATTCGACTTTAATTCCTGTCTTTTTTTCGAGTGTTTTAATAAGCGTTTCCATCAAAACGCTGTTTGAAATTGGTTTTGTTAGGAAGATATCGACACCCGCATTGTAAGCGTTGTCTTTGTCTCTTTGAAAAACATGTGCCGAGAGACCAACGATTGGCATATTTTTATATTCTTCAGATTCCCTCAATTCTCTTGTCAGTTGGAGCCCGTCTTTTTTTCCTCTGAGCGAGATATCCATAAGAATAATATCGATCTTTTTTTCTTTCATTTTTTCGTAGAAAGTTTCGGCTGAATCGCACACTTCGACATCAAATTTTCTTTTAAGAAAGAGCTGAAGGAATTTTTGATTTTCAAAATCGTCTTCGACAATCAAAAGAGTGGGTTTTCTGGCTTCGCTCATTTCTTGCTTTCCCTTAATTTTTCATTTAAACTTATGAATTAATCTCATTAAAATAAATAATAAATTTTAACTAAATATAAGTGTGAATTTTGTTCCGTGGCTTTTCTTGCTTTCTACATTTATGTCGATATTGTTGAGTTCACAATAATATTTAACTAATGCCAACCCGAGTCCGCTGCCTTCGTATTTCCTTGTATAACCGGACTCTTCCTGAGTAAAAGGTTTAAAAAGTTGTGATAAAAAATCGTCGCTCATTCCAACGCCTGTATCTTTTATTTCAACGACAAGCTTATTGTATTCGTTACGTCTTACATTAAGTTCTACTTTGCCTTCTGGCGTATACTTAATTGCATTATCGACGAGGTTGGCAATAATTTGAGATACACTGTACTCGTCACAGCAGACATTTAATTGATCCGTCTGATAATTTTCACTCAATGAAAGGTTCTTAATCCTTGCATAAATTGAATATTCCATTATCACATTGGTAATTATATCATCTTTGATATTAACATTTCTGAATATCGGATCGTAAGCATTGGTTTGAATTTCGGCAACATTCAATATTAAGTCGATTGTACGAATTATTCTTCTGCTTGCCTGTTCGACAGCAGAAAAACCATCCATAATTTCGTCACTAATGTAATTTTTTATTTCTTCTTTAATTAGATTATTGAAATTAACAATCACATTTATTGGTGTTCTGATTTCATGGGAAATTTGAGCCAGGAAATTTGTTTTAATACGGTCGGCTTTTTCAGCTTTTTCTTTGGCGAGGATTAATTCGCGCTCAGCATTTTTAAGGATAGTAATGTCTTCCACAACGCATTCATAAAAAGAGATATTGCCTTTATCGTCTTTGTATGCACGAGCGCTTTCTTTGACATTAATTAATTTTCCGTCTCTCTTTTTCCATACCTCTTCGAATCGATAAACAATTCCTTCTTCGAGAAGAATATTATAAAATTTATTCCTTAATTCTAAATCCTGACAAAAATCTTTAATAGTATTATTCTTGAGCATTTCCTCTTCGTTTTCGTAGCCAAGCATTGTTACGAATGATGGATTAACCATAATTAATCTGCCGTTGAAATCTGCGCGGTAAACACCTACAGTAAGGTTTTCGAATATAGTTCTGAATCGCTCTTCACTTTCTCTAAGGGCTTCTTCCGCAAATTTTTTTTCTGTGATATCGAATGCCGTGCCGATAGCCGCCGTCTCTCCCTGATAATCAATCAGAGTTGCAGTGAAACTGACCCATCTCGTCATGCCGTCTCTTCTGGATACTTTGAATTCATAAGCTGATGGTACCGCTTCGCCTCTCAGGCGAGCCATCCCTCTCCTAATAATCAATTCCCTGTCGTCCGGATGAACAACATCCCAGAAATTCATTTCGTATAATTCTTCTGCACTATAACCCGTCAGAATTTCCGTTGCTCTGTTGACATATACAAACTTTGTGTTTTTATAAATAAAGATTGCTGTGTTGGTCGATTCGGCGAGTTTTCTAAACTTTTCTTCGCTCTCCTTCAATTGTAATTCGGTTAGCCGACGCTCGGTAATGTCTTTCGATATAATCGTAACGGCATTAACGGCATTACTGACTTTGTCGATTACAGGACTTAGCGTGCGTATAAAGTAGTGCCCGTCGCGATTGCTTCTGTATTCGTAAGTGACCGACTTTTTGTTCGAAATCACATAATTAATTCTCGCTAAGAAATCCTCGGTGCCATCGGGAGTGTGAAATTCGGAATAATGCTTACCGATTATTTCTTCGGCAGGCATTCCCAATCTCGACAAATATTTATTGTTTACATAAAGATATCTTCCGTCGGTACCGACAAGATAAATTGAATCTTCGCTTGACTCGAGGAGCGTTCGGTAGAGAGCCTCGCTTTCATGGACTGCTTTTTCAGCAATTAATCTTTCCTTTTCTTTTCTATAATATTCGAGTGCAAATGAAATGTCGAGGATGAGTTCGTCGAGAAGATTAATTTCGTCGGCATCAAATAATTTCGGTGTTTCACTAATTAAAATCAGCAAACCCCAGCTTTCGCCATTTAGAGTAATTGGCAGAAGAGCACACGATTTGGCCCCTATGTCGACGGCTCTTTTCAGGTATTTGCTTTTATTGAAGTTTTGCAGGTTATTTATAATTTGTTTTTCTTTTTTGAGCAATGCATCTATCAATAAATTCGATTTAGTTTTATAGACAGGAATATTTTCAAATGGGAATAGCTCTTCGTTGCCTGATTTCGATACAATTTCGATAGATTTGCCGCTAAGTTTTCCTATGCACGCAAAATTAAAGTCTCCTTTTGTTACGGCAATTTGTGCAATTGTTGCTAATAATTCTTTCTCGTCGTTGATGCGCACTATTGCCTGATTTACGTTACTCAATACTTGATAAAGCTGGTTGTATTTTTTTATTTTTTCTTCGTCTTCTTTTCTTTTTGTAATATCTTCAATTGCCAGTAATATCATCTCTGTTTTATTGCCGTCTCTATAAATCCTTCTGGCGTTGAGAAGCATTGTTTTTTTGCCAATTCTCGGGAAGCGATGCTCGACTTCGAAATCGTTAAAAGAAGTATTTTGAGGAAGAATTTTTTTGATTAATTTTTTCAGGTCGGGAATATCCCATGCGCCATTGTCGATATCGAAAAAAAACCTTCCCTCAACTTTACCCTGATTCGTAAGAAACTTTGAATAGAAGGATTTATTAGCTCTGATTATTTTAAAATTTTTATCGAGAACCACAAGAGGTTCTCGAATAGTCTCTATTATGCTGTCAGCAAATTTGCGGGCTTCTTCGATTTTCCTTTGTGCTTCTCTTTCTTTTGTCTGATCTCTGAATACAAGAACGACACCAACCAATTTACCCCTTTTATCCTTAATTGGAGCGGCGCAATCGAGTATCGGAATTTCACTTCCATCTTTCGAAATAAGAAGTGTATGATTCGCCAGTCCAACTACAATTCCTTTTCTTAAAACTTTGTAAACCGGGTTTTCAACTTTCTTGTGGCTGAATTCATTTACAATCTTAAATATGGATACGAGTTTCTTTCCTTTTGCGTCTTTCTCACTCCATCCAGTTAATTTCTCGGCCATCGGATTCATAATTGTAATACACCCTCTGTCGTCAGTTACTATAACGCCGTCACCAATACTATAAAGAGTAGTTCTATATTTTTCTTCGGAAATAAGGAGTTTATCGAGAGCTGCCGCTTCTTCAGTTACATCGCATACCTGTAACAGAAGAAATTTTCTGCCATTAAGTTCAATTTCCTCATGGGCAAGTTTTACATTAACTGGTTTTCCTGTACCTGTCTTGTGTTTAAATGGAGTCTTATTATCAATTAATAATTCGTCAAATTGCATCTGCAGAAATTTTTTTTCGGAGTAACCATACAGCTGGCAGGCAGCTTTGTTTACTGCAATAATTTTACGGGGACGTTTTTTGCACAGAAATGCAGGAACTGGTAAATTCTTTAAAAGTAAGACAAGTGCTTCTAATTTGCCCTCTTCATAAAATGAAACCATCTTCGGTTTACTTCCCAACTTTCCCCCTTTTGAAAGTTTACAGGACAATAAATTTAAAGCACTTTGAAGCAAATAGTGATATAAAAGATAGCAATTTTTTTTATAATTAAAAATTATCAAGTATTTATTGATGTGATATTTATCAAAAGTTTCTATGAAGTAGGTGATTTTGTTTTATTACTTATTCCCAAATGAAAATATGTGAAGAATATGGTTTGAGTTCGATGTACAAACCCTGCATGATAATTTCTTCAGAATTCCTTCTATAAATTTTATCGTTCAGCAAGTCGTTAAGAACAATCACTTCGTCATAGTTTCGGAGGTCAAATTTAAGTCTGCACGTAGATGTTTTGTCCGAGAAGTTTATCACCACCAGACAATTTTTATTTTTGTATCTCCATTCCCACGATAGCATATTCAGGTGTGATGAATTTCCCTCCCATGCGGGCTCGGGTTCAAGGAGTTTCCACTTACCTTTTTTAAAAACGTCTGACGATGTTATTTTCAAAAGTTTTTCATAAAAATCTTTTATTTCTTTATTTACAGCTTCAACAGGTTCTCTGCCGAGCTGGATTGGAAGTTTTATTTTTTTACCTTCGAATTGCCCGTCGAAATAAAAACGCATCCCCTGTATGGTACTGATAATTACTGCCGCTGCTAAGGCTTTTTCCTTACCGAGTAACGCGAGAGATCTTTCTTCGTCGTGGTTTTCGATAAATCGAACTGATTTTTTTTGATAGGATTCCTCAGCTTTTAGATGGTCGTGAATATCCCTAACATATCCTGCTGTAATTCTGTCGGTTAATTTTTTGTCGTAAGTATAATCGAAACCTTGCTGCTGTAATTTCCATTCGAGGTCCCAGTAAGCTTCGGCAATAAAAATAAAATCGCTCCGATACAACCGTACTGCTCCAATAATCTCTTCCCAGAATTCGATATCCGAAGCTTCGGTTTTCGAATTTTCATAAACCCCGGCCCAAGTATTTTTGAATACATTATTCATTGCAAGCATAGCCATATCGCATCGAATGCCGTCGCAAAGGTTTGTAATATTCTTTAATGTTTCGATATAATAGCTGCGTGTTTTTCTACTCAGTAAGTTTACTTGGATCGTATCCTGCCATGCCGGAAAGAAGGGATCTCTACCGTGTGCATAATATCCTTCTTCGTCAAATGGTTTGAAAAATGTGTGTGAGTCTTTCAAATAATTCGATTTTTCAACTCTTAAAAAAATTTCCGGAATTTCGCTCAAAAGACTTGTATCTGCTCCAAAATGGTTCGGCACAAAATCGAGGATCAGCTTAATTCCGATTTTGTTGAGTTGTTTCTTCAATTTTAATAACGATTCCTCAGAACCGAGTCGGGGATTAACCTCGTACCTGTCGATTGCAAAGGGCGACCCGATAACGTCCTCTCGGCGCCAGTCGCTGAGCGCTTTGTCGTAGCTTTTAATCAGATAATCTTCAAAGCAATATTTGTCGATACTTTTTTCGCACGTTTTCCAGATGCCCATTAACCAGACATAATCGATTCCTTTTGAACGGAGTTCCAGCCAGAAGTCATGCGGAATATTTTCTAATGTGGCATTCTTTCCAAATCTTTTCAAAAATGTACGGATGTTAATTTCGTAAAGGGCAGGATTATAATTCATTTTTCGGCTCAGTTGTTCAACAACTCTTTCTTTTGTTCGTACAGTTCTTTATTCCGTTTCAGCAATTCCAGATGAAGTAACTCATCGTTGTTCTTTTGAATTAATTCGTTGTTATTTTTTATTTCTTCATCGATTCTAAAGATAAAGTAATTTCTTACAGTTTGTACTGCATGAGCAAGCGTATCTTTTTCGAGTTTTCCGCTTGTATAAAAGTTTTCCCATTTATCGCTGATTGATGATGTCTCTTCGTCCTTCATCAACCATAACCGTAAAAATTCCCTCAAGCTCTCATCTGTAATGTGGTCAAGTATATAAGCGGTTGAAACATTATTGTGTTTATGGCATTCAGCCACAATTTCTGCAATTTTTTTCAGATTCGGATGGCGAAACGATTCCGACCCAACTTTTTCGAGAATAAAGTCCACAATCTCTTCTTTGCCACTTAATAAAAGACGTACCAACTCGCGTTCATAAGGATTTGCTTTCTGAGTTCTACTGATCTGTGGTCTGACATAACCAGCAGACGAAACTTTTCCCGCTTCTTTTTTGCCGACGGAACTTTTACGTAACTCGTCAAGTTCTTTTTCGATCAATTTTTCGCGTAAGTTAAATTTTCTGGCAATCGATTTTATATAAAAGTTAAGTTTCAATTCGTCCTTCACAAGCGAAAGACTTTTAATAATCTCTCTTAAAGCCTCCGCCGAAGTCGACGGGTCGTTGAATTTTCCTTCGGAGTCAAATTTTGAAGCCGTAAATTCGAAGAAATTTTGTGCTTTCTGGAGCTGCTCCTGAAATTTCTCCCTGCCGTGTTTTTTGATGAATGAGTCGGGGTCTTCACCCTCAGGCAGCGAAACTACCTTAATGTCGAAATCATGCTTCAAAAGGATTTCAATACTTCGGAGAGCTGCATTTTGGCCTGCGGCGTCGGCGTCGAATAAGACATAAATATTCTTGGTGAATCTTGACAATAGTGTAACCTGTTCCTCTGTCAATGAAGTCCCTGAGGAAGCTACCACGTTTTGAATTCCTTCTTGAAAGAGCGAAATCAAATCCATATAACCTTCAACCAGTATAGCCCTGTCGAGCTTTCGTATTTCCTCTTTTGAATGGAACAAACCATAGAGCACTTCTCTTTTGGAATAAATTGGGGTTTCTGGCGAATTGATGTATTTAGCGGCTTTTTCGGAATCGTCGAGTATACGCGCTCCGTATGCGATTATTCTTCCATTTGTAGAATGAATGGGAAATATTATTCTGCCGCGCAATTTATCGTAGTAATCACCGTTCTGCTTTGTATCGATAAGTCCAAGCAATTTTGCTTTTTGAAGGTCAACCCCGTTTTGTTTTGCGAATGTTAAAAAGTTGTCCCATCCATAAGGCGCAAATCCGATATTAAACAGTTTCTGTGTCGAAGGCTTAATGTTTCGTCTGGTGAGATAAATTCTTGCTTCTTCGGCTTCTTTGCTTTTATGAAGAATTTCTGTAAAATATCTGATAGCTATCGACATGATATCGTATAGTTCTTCCTGTGTTTTATATTTTTCTGAATATCCACTTTCGGGTTGAATCGGAATGCCAACTAAAGAGGCAATTTCCTGAACAGCTTCGACAAACGAAATTTTTTTGAACTCCATCATAAATCGGAACAGGTCGCCGCCAGCTCCACAACCGAAACAATGATAAATCTGTTTTTCCCTGCTAACAGTAAAAGAAGGGGTATCTTCGGAATGGAAAGGACATAAGCCAACAAAATTTTTACCACGCTTCTTCAATGAAACTTCCCGACTAATAATATCGACTATGTCCGCTGCATTTCGTATCTCCTCTATCTTTTCCTCAGGTATTCTCATCTCTTCAAACCGTCTCCTATCAGTCGTGTAAACTTAAGTCATTAAGTGGTAACGAATCAACATTGCCCGTCAATTTTAATATTGTTATTTTAGCATAACCATCATGGAAAGAAATTTATTGATTCCGAAAAGTCTGTTACTATTTCTCCCTCAAATCGATTTTAGCGAAGAGGAATATCTTGCAATAACTTCTGTACTCAAAAAAGAGCGGATTAGTTATTTTATTGCATCCGATGCAACGGGCATATGCCTCGGTTCTACTGGATTAAAAGTAAAAAACGACATTCAATTATACAATATTCATCCGACAAATTTCGAAGGATTAATTATAGTGGGTGGAGCTGGAGCACGAAATTATAAAGGGAATCAAAAATTGATAAAAATTGTTCAGGCATTTAATAAAATTAAAAAGCCGATTGGCGCAATTTGCAGCGCACCATTGATTCTGGCAAAAGCCGGTGTACTTGGCGAAGAAGCAGTTTGTTACCCGTCGGATAAACCGGAATTAATATCATCAGGCATTAAATACAAAGACGTGCCCGTCGTTAAAGACGGGAGAATCATTACAGCGCGGGATCCGCAATCGGCAATTGAATTTATCGAGACGTTTATCAGTTTAATTAAAAAATGAAAAAAATGGATATAAAGAAATATAAATACTGCGTTAGCACAACACGATACAAAAGGTTCAAAACGAGAGAAGTAAATATCGGTGGCATTCCACTCGGTGGCGATAATCCGATAAGAGTCCAATCGATGACGACAACAAACACAATGGACACAATTGCAACCGTCAATCAATCGATCCGATTAATTAATGCAGGTTGCGAATATGTTCGCATTACTGCTCCGAGCATAAACGAAGCTCGTAATCTTGAAAATATCAAGAAAGAACTTCACAAAAGGTGTTACAAAGTTCCGTTGATTGCAGATATCCACTTCACACCAAATGCCGCCGAAGTAGCCGCACGAATTGTCGAAAAAGTTCGAATAAATCCTGGAAATTACGCCGACAAAAAGAAATTCCAGACCATTGAATACACCGACAAACAATACGAAGAAGAAATAGAAAGGATACGCGAGCGTTTTGTGCCACTCCTCAAAATATGCAAGGAATACGGCACAGCAATTAGAATCGGAACAAATCACGGTTCACTTTCCGACAGAATAATGAGCCGCTATGGTGATACACCGTTAGGAATGGTAGAATCGGCTTTAGAATTTGTGCGAATCTGTCGGGACGAAAATTTTCATGATATTGTGCTTTCGATGAAAGCCAGCAATCCGCAAATTATGGTGCAAGCTTACCGACTGCTCGTCAACAAAATGGAAGAAGAGGGTTACAATTATCCTCTCCATCTGGGTGTGACAGAAGCTGGTGATGGCGAAGACGGAAGGGTCAAATCTGCAGTGGGAATTGGTACATTGCTCGAAGATGGGCTCGGCGACACAATTCGTGTTTCGCTGACTGAAGAACCCGAAAACGAAATTCCTGTGGCAATCACACTTGCCAAAAGATATGAAAACCGCAGTAGACACGTTTCCATTCCCTCAATTAAAAAAGCCGTTATCGATCCATTCAACTACAAGAGACGGGAAACTTTTGCCGTCTCCGATTTTGGTGAAAATAATGTGCCGAAAGTTATAGCCGACTTTTCATATATCGACTTAAAAGATGAAAGTCAACTCAGTGCTATCGGCTACACATACAACAAAATAACTGACAAATGGAATTACTCTGACCAATCGGCCGATTGTATTTACCTCGGAAAAAATATTCCATCATTTAATCTACCCACCAATCTTAAACCAATCTTAGATTACGACAAATGGATTATTTTGAATTGCAAAACCGAGTATTTCCCATATTTTAGTTCGACGAAAGAATTCGTCCAGTCTAAATCAAAATCGTTTATAATGAATTTTGTGGAAATAAACGTTAACGATTTAAAAAATAAATCGCTCGAAATTATTAAAAACGATCCACGCATTACTTTTGTTCTGACCACAAGTAATTTGCACGGCATGGCCGAACAGCGGAGAGTTTTTTTTCACATGATTGAAAACGATATAAAAAATCCCATCGTCATTCGGAGAAGTTACGACACAAGCGACACGGAAAAACTAATGCTTTATGCATCGACCGATTTTGGAGCTTTACTGATTGACGGACTGGGTGATGGGATCTGGATTTCGTCTGTTGATAAAAACTGCGACCAAAAAACAACTGAATTAATTAATAGAATATCGTTTGGAATATTACAAGCAACTCGCACTCGCATCTCCAAAACCGAATATATCGCATGTCCATCGTGCGGCAGAACATTGTTCGACCTGGTTGAAGTAACAAACAAAATCCGAAAAAGAACCGAGCATTTAAAAGGTGTAAAAATTGCTATCATGGGTTGTATTGTCAACGGACCGGGAGAAATGGCAGACGCCGACTATGGTTACGTCGGCTCTGGCCCTGACAGAATCACTCTTTACCGCGGAAAGGAAATTGTCAAAAAGAATATCAAGTCAGAGTATGCTCTCGACGAATTGATCGAATTGATCAAAGAAGACGGGAAATGGGTCGAAAAAGATTAATTTTTTGCCAGTGTTGAAATTGAAGACTGGAAATCATATTTTTGTACATAATTATGGACACATTTAGTTATAAAACGAAAATACCAGAGACTTACAGTAATAATTCTTAAAGGTAAAAATGCACTCCAATAAAATCGGGGTGCATTTTTTTTTGCATATATATGAAAATAGGCGAACTGACAAAGTATCTTGAAGAGTGGGCGCCAAAAGAAGCTGCATGGGAACGAGATAACGTCGGCATTCAAATTGGCTCCCGGAACAAAGAATTGAAAAACATTCTGTTATGTCTCGAACTAAATCACGATGTTGTTTCGGAAGCCATCAAAAAGAAATGTAATTTCATCTTCACCCACCATCCATTTATTTTCAATCCAATTAAAAAAATCGAATTCGACAGGGACAATTTAATAGAAAGAATTATCACGAACGGTTTAACCGTCTATTCAGCACATACGAATCTCGATTTTACCAAAGGCGGGGTATCATTTGCACTGGCAAAAAAATTAAATCTACAAAACATCAAATTTCTCCAAAATGCCGATTCCAACCGTCTTAAAATTGTGGTCTTTGTACCTGAAGAGTCGGTTGACTTACTTTCCGAAAAATTGTTTGAAGCAGGAGGCGGTATAATTGACGAATACTCACGCTGTAGTTTCCGTCTTAAAGGGGAAGGTACATTTCAAGGCAGCGAAAATTCAAATCCTGTAGTCGGCAAAAAAGGCATTTTCGAAAAAGCTACGGAAATACGACTTGAATTAATTGTCGACAGCTGGCACTTACCCCGTATACTCGAGGCTATTGAGAGATACCATCCTTACGAAACCCCTGCTTACGACATCTACCCGTTAAAAAATAAGAACGAAAATTACGGCGCTGGCTGTATCGGTGAATTGCCGTCTGATATGACACCTTCTGCTTTTTACGACCATTTAATGGAGTCTCTAAAACTCGAAGCTTTCAGATTCACTGAAGGGAAACAAAGAATAATCCGCAAAGTTGCCGTATGTGGGGGTTCCGGTTCCGAATTACTTGGCAGAGCTATCGCATTAGGCGCCGACGCATTTGTCACTGCTGATATCAAATATCACACATTTCACGATGCTGTTGATAAAATTCATCTGATCGATGCGGGACATTACGAAACAGAAGTGGTCGTTCTAGACGAAGTTAAAAAGAGAATTGAGAAGTTTATAAACGACAAAGAAATCAAAATCTATAAATACACACGCAGTACAAATCCGATAAAGTTTTATAAACATAAAGGAGATAAATAAATTGTTAGAACGATTAACAGTACTCTATGAATTACAGTTAATTGACGATCAACTCGATCAGCTTGAAGAGTTGAGGGGTGACCTGCCTGCCGCCGTCAACGAGCTTACTACACAAATCGAATTACTTCAAGAACAAATTCGTACGAAGGAAACCGAAAAAGAAGATTCTCTGAAAAAAAGAAGAGAAAACGACGATGAGATCGAGCGTCTTCGTGGAAATCTAAAAAAATTCAAAAGTCAGCTTTATCAAGTAAGAAACAATAAAGAATATGATGCTCTTACAAAAGAGATTGACCACGCCGAAGAATTAATTAAAAAGCTCGAAGAAGAAAACACTGCCCTCGAAAATTTGATCGAAAAATTGAAAAACGAAATAAATGAAGTGAAACCTCAGCTCGATACACTTAATGAAGAACTCAAAGTTAAAGAAGCGGAACTAAAACAAATTATTAAGGCTAACGAAAGAGAAGAAATTAAGTTAAAAGAAATTCGGGAAAAGACAGCAGCCAGAGTAAGAAAACCCGATTACAATACTTACATGCGAATCCGTAAGGCTCTTGGCGGCAAAGCAATTGCAACAATCGTCAGAGCAGCTTGCTCGGGTTGCCATAATATTGTTCCCCCTCAGAGACAACTGGAAATAAAACAAAACAAGCGACTCTACTCGTGCGAATCGTGTGGAAGAATTATTGTTTCGGCAGAAATTGCAGAAGAGGCGCAAAAGAGAATTAAATTATAAACTCTTTCACAAAAGATTTGACCCCGCGAATGGAGCGGGGTTTATTTTAATTATTTATTAAATACGATTCGATAGCTTTGTATATTTTATCTTTGGGCATCTCTTCGCCTGTCCATAACTCAAATGACTTTGCACCCTGTTCCACAAACATCATCAAGCCTGTAATAATACGCGCACCTCTGGATTCTGCCAGTTTCAGTAACTTTGTTTTAATCGGCGTATAGACCACATCAAAAACAATTTGTTCGTCGTTAAACGATTCTGGAATCGTGGTTGCGGCATCGTCGATATCAGGGAACATACCCATTGATGTGGTATTGACAATCAATTTTGAAGAATTGAACGTATCGACCAAATCCGGCGGTACAAGGGGATAAGCCTTGATATTGCTGAAAAGCATCTTGGTCGAAAAATATTCTTTCAACGATTCGGCTATTTGCTCCGTTCGGTTAACGATATTTATTCGTTCTACTTTGAAATGTCTTATCAAAGCATAGATGACACTACGGGCTGCCCCGCCAGCTCCAATGACAGTTACTATCGAATTCTGCAATTCCTCTTTATAGGGATTCAAAGATTCAATGACACCCAGAACATCTGTATTGTAACCTCTAAGAATTCCTTCGTCGTTTACAATAGTATTGACGGCACCAATTATATTTGCCTCTTCAGAAATATCTTTAAGCAACGGAATAACTTTTTCTTTGAGAGGTATGGTGACGTTAAAACCTTTGATGCCCAGAGCAATCATTCCTTTTAGCGAATCCTTCAGCATCGTTGGCGGGACATCAAAAGGTAGATATATATAGTTGAGCCCGGTCAATTCGAATGCAAGATTATGCATCAATGGAGAAAATGAATGCTTAATCGGATGTCCGATAATTCCGATGATCTTTGTATTATGATTGAACTTGTTTTGAGTTTGCATGTCGGAAGAAACTATTTGTTGTCATCTATCAGTTTATTGAACAACTTGGAAGATTTTATTTCGGGATAATCGTTAGTAAATTCCGTTTTAATATTCGGGTCGAGCTCAAATGCTTTTTTGAGATAATCGATCCCTTCCTGCGTATGACTGAGCAGAAAATTTATTTTGGCAATCGAATAATATGCACGTGCATAATTGCAGTCAATACGAATGCATTCTTTATAAGCTTTGAGCGATTCGAGCCAGTTGCCAACTTCAAAATAAGCTTCTGCAAGCTTCAGCCAGCCGTTAAAATTATTCGGATCGATTTCGACGGCACTTCTGTAACTCTGGATCGATTCATTCAATTTGCCGAGTGAATATTCGAGGTCTGCTTTTGCGTACCATGCATCTACAGGCTCGGAGGCAATAGTAATTGCTTTATTGAAATCTCTCAAAGCCAGTTGAAACTTACCCACAGCATCATAGCAATTTCCTCTAGCAAGATACGCTTCGTAATAATCTGGATCGAGATTGATTGCTTCGGTATAACATTTAATTGCATTGGCTAGAGACCCCATTTCTTCATAAGTTTGCCCGAGGTTGTAATAAATTGTTTCGTCGTCTGGATCGATTTTTAGAGCTTTTTTGTAAGCAGTCATAGCTTGCTTATATTTTCCGGTTTTATAGTAAGCATAGCCACAATTGAACCATGAACTCGAGAAATCATCTTTAAGAGCAATTGAAAGCTCGAAAGCATTTATTGCTTTTTCGAATTCTTCCAGACGGAGATGAACAATCCCTTTATTGTACCATCCGGCATAATTTTCTGGGTCGCCGTTAAGATAGATTTCGTATGCTGATAGTGCTTCTTTAAGCTCTCCCATCGATTCGTAGCAGTAACCAAGTTCGTACCAGGCTTCCAGATAGTCGGGCGCTTTTTCGACAGCCATTTTGAAATATAAGATGGCCTCATTATACTTTTCTTTCTTTTCGTAAATTGTACCGAGATTATAGAGTATTTCCTCGTTATGAGGTTCGATGGCAAGAGCTTTTTCCAGTGAACTTACTGCCTCTTCGAACATTCCGAGATTATCTTCTGCAATTGCGATATTAATATGCGTGTCTACGTCATTAGGATTTAGTGAAAGCGCTTTGAGAAAGCATTTGTAAGCTTCCTCAAATCTGAACATATTGTTCAAAAAAATGCCTTTAAAGTGCCAGATTTCATAATTATAAGGCGTCAGCTGCAAAAGCGCATCGGTTAAATACAACCCGTCTTCCACCAGGTCGTAATCGATGCACAATTGAATTGTATCTTCGATAAAATCGATATTCGTAAGGATACGACCTTCTTTAATGATGTCTTTGCAACTATCAATCTTTTCCTTCAATTCTTCGTCGCTATACTCGGAGTTGAACCCTTCAAAAAAGTTATAATCCATTTACTCTCCATAAAATTCACGGGAAAATGTATAACTAAGGTTTATTAAAATCAAGTTGAATTTGTTATTGAAATTTCGTTACTGGTGCATATCACATTCAGATATTATCTAAATCTTTTGAGGTATATTCCCTCATGCCTTCGGCAGGTTGAAAGCGGTATGCATATAACTCTTTTTTGAATTTTTCTTGATATAATTTTTTTATATGATCGATGTAATCTTCAGCGCATTCTTTTCTTACAAGTTGAAAAGTGCTTCTGTATTGAGAGCAACTGATCATTTTAGATCCGTAAACACAATCGATATTTTCGGAATTACGCACAATAAAATCACACGATTCGTCGCTGAGCCCGTAGTCTTCAGATAAACTCCAGTGAGACTGCGATATAATATTGCCTAAGGCTCTATAATCTCTCTTTTTCAATGCATCGATTGCTTCTTCTACTCTTATTCTTTCTTTGACATTGTAGAGAATCCTGTTAAATATTCTGCGGGGTAGCATGTGAATGTGTCTCAATAAAAATTCAAGACTGACGTCCCGTAAATTTTTTATACCCCAAATATAGAGTCGTAATCCTTTTACCCCAATTTCACATTCTTCAATTCTTTCGTTGCAAATTGACAACGAGTCGATAATCTTATTCCCTGTATCGAGTATAACAAGTTCATATTCAGAATTGTAGTTGTACTGTTTTTCCTGCAAAGTTCTCAAATCGACAAAAAAGAACTTATTTTTTTTCGAGTGATGAATCGTAAGGTGTTGTGCTACATTCGAAATTTTGCCCAGTAATTCGAGTTCGTTTTTGTGAACATAACTCAATAAGCCATCACAATTAAGGCGAAATGCCTTGCGCAGTGCACAAAGGAATCCAATTTGTATTGAAGAAATTTTACCGAGTCCGATGCAATCAGGAGCATCATTAAAAAATAATGCTTCGAAACCCCTGTTAATCAGGTTGTCGGCTTTCAACAATCGCGTTATACCCAAAACGTATTTAGTGTAAACGTCTGTTTCCTGGGGTATTTCAAAAAAATTAAATTCACTCAAAGTCCCATTAATTGCATTGTAAATTTTTATCTCGTAGTCTTTTCTTTTTCTTAAAATAACAGTAGTATAAGCATTTAACTGTACCGATAACAAAATGCCGTCGTTATAATGCGTGTGGTCGCCAAGGAGCATCAATGCAACTGGAGCGGTTATTGCCGATGCATTTCTGGTGTCGCCAAATACTTCCACAAACTTTTGTTTGGCCTTTTTCAGCGATTCCAGCGTCATCGACTCAATATCTTTTTTAACCTGTAAATCTTCAAGTATATTTTTCATGTTATGATAGAGAAAAGAATATTATTGTCTTATTAAAAATAAGAAATTATCCTCAATTAACAATTACGTGCATTAAAAAAAATTAATATCATTATAAAGATATATTATCCTTAAAACTTATTATATTTGTTTATACAAATAAGTAAGATAGATTATGAGCAAAAAAACAGTTTTAATTACAGGTTCGACCGATGGAATCGGAAAACAAACAGCAGTGGAACTGGCAAAAAGAGGTTTTGACATTATAATTCATGGCCGAAAACAGGAGCGAATTGACCGAACTATAGACGAATTGAGAAATAGATATAAAGGAATAGAGATCGAGGGCATTACTGCAGATTTATCTTCTCTTCAGCAGGTAGTAAAATTAAGCGAAAATGTTAAACGCAAGTTTGGAAGCATCGATATTCTTATTAATAATGCGGGCACCTATTCTCAACGAAAAATATTGACCGAGGACGGTTACGAACTAACATTTGCAGTTAATCATCTGTCGCACATGTTATTGACTTACCTGCTTTTGAACAACATAGTTGAACCTGGAAGGATTATAAATGTCAGTTCAATTGCACATCAAAACGGAAAGATCCAATGGGGTAATCTAAACGCAGAAATTTATTATGACCCATATGGCGCATACGCTCTGTCGAAACTTGCAAATATTCTTTTTACAATTGAGCTCGACAGGCGTTTAACGAACAAACAAATTACAGTAAACGCATTACATCCTGGTGTAATCGACACTAAATTACTTCGAGCCGGTTTTAGCATTAAAGGAGATTCACTCGAAAAAGGAGCTGAAACATCGGTATATCTCGCAGTCTCCGATAACGTCGCTAATATATCGGGCGCTTATTTCATCGACAAAAGACCTGTAAATCCCTCGTCAATCTGTCATGACGAAGGTTTACGAACAAAATTTTGGGAAGTCAGCTGCGATATGATTGAAAAAGCTACCGGTATTAAAATAATTCTTTAATCCCAGGCTGTTTTTTCGGCTTTAAATTTAACTTCGTATTTTTTTGTATAGGTATTGTCAAATATACTGAGTTCCATTCGTATCCCTTTGCCCAAAATTTTATAGTCCACAGCGCTCAATGTATCAATCTCCATACTTTTTGAAGCACATTCATTCAGGAACTCGCCAAGAGCTTTTTCGGCCTGAGATTTGTTGTTATACATAAAATCGACCTGTATTTGAAATATTCCCTCTCGATCGGAAATAAAAGCCATGCGAGCTTTATTGTCCTGGTAGAAAATACACTCCATGGCGGGATTGCTTTTGTCGTGAAATTTTGGTTTGCCAAATTTTTTAATCACTTCGCTGCTGCTCTTCCCTATAAATTGACAGAGGGAAAGGTCCTGAGAATAGAAATTTGTCCCCAGCGGAATAAGGAAAATCAACACGAATCCGATTGATTTCCTCATACCCACCTCTTTCTCTATTTATATATCGAAATTAATTTTCGGTCTTCAGAAAAAGAGGTATTTTATGCCAACAATATATCGTATAATAAATACCCGATAATATAGACTACACTGATGGTCAGTATTCCAATCAAGAAATAAAATGCAACGTTTTTAACTTTCTGATTATTTTCTTCCATGTGCCCGATGTCAATTTTATTTGCTATTACTAATTACAATATTTTTCCTAAATATTCAAACAAGTTATCGACTACGACCGAGCAATTTGAGGATGCCGTGTCGTGTCTTATATGTTATTAAATCCTCTTCTTACAACAATAATTTCGAATTTATTTTTTCTCGCCGTTTTTCAGAAATTCATTGATTGTTTTCAAATTGTCGAGCAAATCTTCCGTCTTAAAAAGTATATTAAGGAACAAAAGATTTGTCCTTACGCTCAATTTTCCCTGCTTGATATACTTTATTTGATTTTTGTCGAGCTCAGAAATTAAAGCTTTCGTCTTTTCGTATCTTTCATTAAAATTTTTTTTCTTATCCAATTCGAAAGATTTTGCCACTAAATCCAGAGAATCTTTCAATTCCTTTAAATCGTCGATCTGCTCTTTAATTAGTCTTGAGTGATTATTGTCGATATGCTCAAATGCTTCCCTTGCAATATCTCTTAAATTTTGAGCGATGTCGCCAATAGCAGTCACGGTTTTACCAAACTCTACATTTTCTTCGTAACCATCTACAAATTGTGCACCGTATAAAAGTTTATTAATCAAAACTGCACTTTCTTCTTCCAGTTCTTTCGTTAGTTTCAGGGATTTTTTGAGTTTTTTCCTTTTTTCTGCCGATAGACCAGTATAGATATTGTCATAAATCTTTTCAACATTTTTCAGATAGTTATCGAGACTTTCTTTGAAGGAATTCGACAACAAAGCTTTCTCTTCTTCCAGAAACGATTCTTCAACTCTACTAACTTTCTTTTCTTTATTGCGATGAAGCAGATTTGTGCGAACTATCAAAAAGGCGACCAATGCAAATAAAATGAGGAGGGCAACAACTCCGCCGAAATAAATCAAAGTTGCAAAAGTTGCACTTATCATCGTGGCTATAAAGGCGGTAAATATCCAGCCCGCAATAACAGTTAGTACACCATTAACACGATAAACTGCGCTATCTCTTCCCCAGGCTTTATCGGCAAAAGACGTAGCCATTGCGACCATAAATGTTACATAAGTGGTCGAAAGGGGAAGTTTATACGAAGTAGCAATAGAGATGAGACTGCTGGCAACCATCATATTTACAGTTGCGCGTATGTAATCGAAAGCTGGACGATCTTTCTTTTTAAGTTGCATATACTCTGCTTTGTTAACGTCAAATCGTTTGTTTAGTTTTTTGAGATATTTTTTTGGAATGATTCTTTTTAATACGTAACTAAGATTAAGTCCTGCTCGCACAATGTTTCTTGCCAGCGCAGAAGATTCAAATTTTTCGTAGCCTTCAAATTGTCTGCCGAGATTGATTTCAGTTCTCGTAACTGAACGAGCTTTTTTATTTATCCAGAGGGTCCCGATCATTACAAAACCCGCCAGGATAAGAATAATTGTATTGGCTTTGATTGGCTCTTTCAAAGCTTCCATTGTCATGTTTAAAGGATTTGTGTGCATTGAAGCTATTTGATACGAATTCAAGCCCGCCAGTGGAACGCCAATAAAATTCACCAGGTCGTTTGCAGCGAATGCCAATGCCAGCGAGAATGTGCCAATTAATACTATCGGCTTAAGAATATTAATCTTTGTAAACAACAGCAGGAATTCAAAAATCACCGTCCAGAATATTACGCTTGCCAGCAATACTGTTTTTGTATGGGATAAAATCCAATCGACATCTTCTTCTGAAAGAAATGCTGTACCTCTGGCTCCTTTAATAAAAATAAAATATGTAATTGCTGTCAAAGCCAGAGCTCCCCACATGGCTCCGTATTTTTTGAGCCTTTCTTTATAATCAAATGTGAAGATTAAACGCGATATAAATTGTATTAACGATCCGAAAACAAATGAAATAATCACCGACAAAAAAATTGCCGAAAAGATTCCCGAAACACGCGCCGTATTAATGTATTTTCCAATTTCATTTATATTTTGTCCGGCTTGCAAAATTTTAATGCTGGCGACAGCCATGCTCCCGCCCAATAAACCCGATATAAGAGATACAGTAGTTGAAGTAGGTATTCCGAAAGTATTGTATAAATCGAGCAAGAGAATGTCGGTAAACATAACTGCGACGAAGATAGCCATAACATCCCTGAAGTAAAACATTTCTGGATTGAAGATCGCATTCCGTGCTATTTCCATCATACCGCTTGAAAATAATGTGCCGACGAGAATACCCAGAGCCGATACGATTAAAATAATATGTCGAGGCGCAACTTTCGAACCAATTGCAGAATTAAGAAAGTTTACTGCGTCGTTTGCTACACCAACAACCAAATCGGAGATAGCCATTATAAAAAGGATGATTATAAATATCAGATATGTTTCCACTTTATGTCTCCATATTAGCTGCTTTACAAAATATTTCGAGTCTAACGTCTGATTTAGAAAATTACAGGAATAAATCTAATAAATTAATCGAAAATTTTTTCCTTTTGGATTTGAACTCCTATTTTATTTTTTTTAGTGTAATCAAAATTGAAGCTAAAGGATAAAATGAAACAACCCCGAACCGAGTTGGTACGAGGACTCTCCTTAACAGCAGCAGTGATGATTGTTGCTGGCTCGATGATCGGTTCGGGAATTTTCCGTAAACCTTCCACAATGGCTCAGCAACTCGGCTCACCTGAACTCCTGATCTTGGTCTGGATAGCTGCGGGATTAGTAACTCTGATAGGCGCTTATATAAACGCCGAACTGGCAGGCATGTTCGACGAGACGGGAGGCCAGTATATCTATTTCAAAAAGATGTACGGCGACTTTACTTCTTACATATACGGCTGGTCAATACTTTCTGTCATTCAAACCGGTAGCCAGGCTGCCATTGCTTATGTATTTGCCGAATACGTCGGTTATTTTGTCCACTATTTCGAACTGCCACTTGCATTGCAGCAGTTCAATTTCACAATACCGCTGGCAGGAAAAATCTATCCATTTTATGATTTCGGCACAAAGTCTGTCGCAATTATTGCTATTATTTTTTTGACAGCAATTAATTATATCGGAGTTATCACCGGCGGTTCATTACAGACAGTGATAACATACATCAAGATCGGAATAATCGTAATCTTTTCGCTCCTTTTAATTTTAGTTGGGAATGGAAGTATGTCGAATGTTTATACAGGTTTTCGGCTGCCGGAAACAGATGCACGAAATTTATTCGATTCGATCGGATTGTCGTTTGCCGGAGCTTTCTGGGCTTACGATGCCTGGAACAACATTACATTTGTTTCAGGCGAAGTAAAAAACGCTAACAGGAATGTTCCCCTTGGATTGTTATTCGGAGTGTTGATTGTGATATCTGTCTATGTATTCATTAATATAGCTTACCTCTACGTCTTGCCCGTATCGGAGATGGCAAATTCACCCCTCGTTGCTGCTACTGCCGCCGAAAAAGTATTCGGGAATTTTGGCGGTAATTTAATTTCATTAATTGTTATTATATCAACTTTCGGGGCGTTGAACGGTAGTATTCTTGCCACAGCACGTGTTCCTTTTGCCATGTCGAAGTCAAAACTGTTCTTCGATTCGCTCGGCAAGGTTCATCCACGATTCGGCACTCCTTACATATCGCTCGTGGTACAAGGAATCTGGTCGTGCATACTCGTCTTATCGGGCACTTTTGATACTATAACAGATTACGTTATGTTTGCCTCCTGGCTTTTTTATCTACTTGGAGCTTACGGTATATTTGTAATGCGGAAAAAAATTCCCGACGCCGTTAGACCCTATAAAGTATGGGGATATCCGTATACACCTGTAATCTTTATCTTCTTTGCATCATACTACCTTATTACAACTTTAATTTCAGATACCGAAAATGCTATGCTCGGTCTGATTCTCGTGCTGAGCGGACTCCCCTTTTACTTCTTTTCCAGATACAGAAGATTATGACCCGAACACTTCTTGATATTTTTTTATCGACTGCTTGATAATTTTATAAGCTTCCGACTTCCCGTAGAATTTCTCGACCACTACGTGTTTATGCTCCAATTTTTTGTAGTCTTCAAAAAATCTCTTCAGTTGTATTGTTGTATGAGGTGGGAGGTGTTTCATATCCGTAATATGATTGAATGCAATATCATTATTTGCAACCGCAATAATTTTGTCGTCAATCTCATCCTCGTCTACCATTCGCATCATGCCGATAACTTTCGATTCGATTATGCACATCGGATCGACGTCGATTGAAGAAAGGACTAAAATATCGAGCGGGTCACCATCGTCGCTTAGAGTCTGCGGCAAAAATCCATAATTCGCAGGATAGTAAACCGCCGAAAAAAGAACTCGATCGAGCTTCAAAAGTCCGCTTTTTTTATCGAGTTCGTATTTTGCCTTTGAACCCTGAGGAATTTCGATAATTGCATTTACAATAGCCGGGGCTTCATTTCCGTATTCAACATGATGCCAGGGATTAAAGTATTTAGAAACCTGTACAACGTTTTCCGCCCCCTTTTTTTTCTTGCCCATAAATTACCTTTTTTGACTGATAACTTACAAAATATCCTAATTAATGGTCAAACAAAGCTCTCTTAAATTTGTATATAAAAAATATTTTTTTATCTTTATAAAAATTTTGAGAGTGAATGCCTTATGAAAACACCTGCAATTACTGCTTTCGGAGAAATATTGTACGATCTTTATCCCGATAAAAAGAGGCTCGGCGGAGCACCGTTTAATTTCATATATCACGTTTGGAAGCTTTCAGGAAACGGAAATCTAATTTCGAGCGTGGGCAACGACGATAACGGCAGGGAAATCATTAGTTTTCTTCATTCCATCGGATTTAACACGGAATACATTTATATTGATGAAGAACATGTTACTGGCACAGTTAACGTCAAAATTGACGAGCATGGCATTCCTCGATTTACAATTTCGCCCGAATGCAGTTATGATTTCCTTAAGCTTACCGAGAAATCGAAAAAATTACTCGAAACTGAAACTGACCTATTGTATTTCGGCACACTTGCACAGCGGAGCTCTGTTACACGCAGTAGTCTCGAAGAAATATATAAAATTGACAATTTAAAATTCTTTTGCGACTTAAATCTGCGTCACGATTTTTTTTCTAAGCCGCTCGTCGAGCAAGTTTTGAAAGTAAGCAATGTAATCAAATTAAACGAAGAGGAATTATTCAAAGTAATAAATATGTTCGATTATCGAGGAGATGAAAAAGAAGTTATCGAACGTTTGAGCCATAAGTACAATATCGATTTGGTATCTATTACAAAAGGTGCCGAAGGTGCTCTGCTGTATGACGGAAAAGATTTCAATTACTATAAAAATTCTCCCCGAAAAGTAATTGATACTGTCGGTGCGGGCGACGCTTTTTCAGCTATCCTTTGCCTCGGATATTTGCAAGGAATCGACACAAGCGAAATCAACAAAATAGCAAACGAATTTGCCGCAGATATTTGCGAAATTGAAGGCGCAATTCCTGCCGAAGATACACTCTACGACAAATACAAAAATAAGATTATTAAAAAATGACGGTCAAAAAACTTTACGGGTTCGGGAAATATGCTATCGATCTCGATCATGAGGATATCGATGCTTACCTCGATTTGATCTATCATACCATTTTTAAATCGAGAACAAAAATTTTACTTGAGGAGCATTTAAAAAGATAAAATGTTATCTGCGTTTCCTGGCATTTTCGTCTTCTTTTGCTTTTTGTAATTCTACCGATATATTTTCTGGAAAAATTTTATACATCGAGCCAGTCAGCATATCGATCGTCATGCCAGGAATAAATCCATTCAATACATTGCCCCAGAACCAGAAAGAAATTTTCCTGGTAAGTTGTGTCTCGTAAGTATCATATCCGTCGAGTTCTATTTTCAAAACGTGATTCTTACCTCTTTCAATATTTACAATCTGGGGAGTTAATCCGAACTTTTTACCATCAATGGTTATGCTTGCATTCTCAGGTGTGGTTTTGATTTCAATTTCCTGTGTCGTTGAATTAATAAACGTAGCACATGAACTTAATCCAATAATTAACACAACCGCCGTTAAATAGACTAAAGATTTCATGATTCCTTTTTTTATTTTATTATCGAAATCATACGTCATAAAATTTAGTCGTTGAATACTACTTACTCAAATTGTATATTGTGTCGAATTACAAACAAAGTATAAAAATACAATGAAAAAAATTATTACAGCTGCGCTATTCATAGCTACCTTCATATCAATTAAGTCACAAACCGTCAACGAAGCATTAAACCAAATTGACGAGTTTTCATTAATCGACAGGGTTAAAATACTTTCTTCCGACAAGTTTTTGGGAAGAGCACCCGGTCATGAAGGCGAAGAAAAAACAATTGAGTATCTCAAAAAGGAATACAAAAAACTCGGCTTGAAAGCTCCCTCTGACAATTATGAACAGAAATTTGAACTGGTCGAACTTACTCCTGAAGTAAGTCCCGTGATCGAATTTGTAAAAGGCGACAAAAAAGTTAGTCTGAAATACGCCGATGAATTTGTAGCCATTACGCGACACATTCAGAAGAGTATTGAAATTCCTCTTACAGAAGTTGTCTTTGCGGGTTATGGTATTAATGCGCCCGAGTACGGCTGGAACGATTTTGAAGGTATCGACGTAAAGGATAAAATTATTATCGTTCTGGTCAACGACCCGGGATTTAAAACTGGAGACACATCCTTATTTACCGGGAAAGCGATGACTTATTATGGTAGGTGGACTTATAAATACGAAGAAGCCGCAAGGCAGGGAGCGGCAGGAATATTCATCATTCACGAAACCGAAGCTGCAAGTTATCCGTGGGAGGTTGTACGAAACGGCAGAGTTGGTCCGCAATTTTTTATTGAAGACGACAGTAAAAATTCTTCGAGGTCAAAATTCGAAGGCTGGATCACTTTTGATAAAGCAAAAGAAATTTTTGAATTAGCAGGTTTAGACTTGCAAAAAGAAATTGAAAATGCGGCAAAACCGGGATTTCGTTCCAGAAGTTTAGGACTAAAAACATCGCTCAAAATCAAGAATAAGATAAATCGCATAGAAACTCGAAATCTTATCGGAATCTTGCCTGGCAGTGAAAAAGCAGACGAATATTTAATTTATATGGCTCACTGGGATCACCTCGGATACGACCCTAACTTAAAAGGCGATAATATTTATAACGGTGCCAGAGACAATGCACTCGGCGTGGCTTCAATACTCGAGATTGCGGAAGCATTTTCAAAAGTAAATCATAAACGTTCAATTGCTTTTCTCTCCCTCGCAGGCGAAGAACAGGGCTTGCTGGGTTCCGAATATTATGTCAATAATCCAGTAATACCGCTAAGCAAAACAATTGCCGCATTCAATTTTGACGGCGGCAATATTTTCGGTAAAACGAAAGACATTGCAGTCCTCGGTTTGGGTAATTCGGAGCTCGATAGTTATATTAAAAGCGTTGGTAAAGAATTCGGAAAAACGATCGTGCCTGACCCTACTCCTGAAACGGGGGGATTTTATCGTTCCGACCATTACAACTTCGTTAAAGCGGGAATTCCATCTCTCTATCTGAAGCAGGGCGTCATAGCCGAAAATGGAGAAACCAACATCCCCGAGCTATCACGACAATGGACCAAAGAACATTATCACAAAGTTAGCGACGAATACAGCAGTAAATGGGATCTTTCGGGCGCTATCGAAGAAATTAAAATACTATTTGAAATCGGTTATCGACTATCGAACGATGGTAATTATCCAAAAATTTTACGCAAATAACTTTTCAATCATCTTTTTTAAAATAAAAAAACCCGGCAGTGAAATTTCACTTACCGGGTTTTTGAGTTCTCAGGAAATTATTTTACAAGCACCATCTTTCTGGTAATGTTTACATTTTTTCCAGTTAGTCTGTAGATATACATTCCCGAGGCAAACGAGCTACCATTGAATGTAATTGTCTGATAACCGGCATTTACGAAATCGTCGAATAAAGTAGCCACTTCCTGTCCCAGTATGTTATAGACTTTGAGTGTATAATTACCACTTTCTGGAACACCGAATTTTATTGTTGTAACAGGATTAAAAGGATTAGGATAATTCTGGCTCAGCTCGAAATCTGTTGGAATGTCGTTCGATTCAATGGAAGTAACATCACCTTCTCTTCTGCTCAAAAGAATCTTACCTTCTTTAGTACCCACGAATACATTCTCTGAATTTTGCGTAACGACGAGAGAACTTACGCCTAGCCCACCGAGACCTTGAGAAGTCCATGTAGAACCGTTATCTTCTGAACTGTAAACACCGCTCGTCCATGAGGCAACATAAACTTTACCGGTCAAATCTGTAACAATCGAGTAAATAAAGAGAGCGGGTAGATTGTTAATTTTTTCCCATGTAGCTCCGTCGTCAAGAGATCTATATAAACCGTTTCCGTAAGTACCAGCAAAGAGAGCATTTGAGTTCGACGAGAGCGACCAAACGAAATCGTAACCGACATTGAGTTTTGTCCATGTATTATTGTCGTACTTAAATACTCCGCCTCCGTAACTTGCCGCATAAAGTTTATTATTATGAACTACTATTGATTGAATTACAAGATTGTATCCGAGACCGGTGTTCATTTCTGCCCATGTCAAGCCATTGTCGTTTGATACATAAACGCCATAACCCCATGTGCCTGCAATTAACTGTCCATTATTTACAGCCAGGTCGTGAACGTCTATATTGTTGAGTCCTGCCTCGCTCCATGAAGAACCATCATATTTAAATACACCTAGTTCTGTAGCGGCGAACAAAGTACCGTCGTTTATAATTAACGACCAGATATATCCTGCCTGGAGATTGCCTTTAATATTAATCCAGTTACTGCCTCCATCGTCAGAGCGATAGACATTTCCACCCCATGTACCAGCAAAAATTGCTCCCGAGTTATCGTAAGCCATTGCATAGACAATCTCGCCGTTCGAAAATCCGTTTACATATTGCCAGTTCTGACTATTATTATCATCGTTATTATTTTGAGACGAATTCTCGTCGGATTGATTCGAAACTGTAATAAGCGCACTCGAACTGTTATTACTGCTGTCGGGATCGGTAGTTACTGTAGAAGTAATTGTGGCAATATTTACTATTTCTTTTTCAAAGGGGATATTTCCAATGAATGGGGCGTAGTTCATCTGGCCGGCACCTGAGAATGATTTACAAATCATCTGACCGTTAATTACACCAGAAACAAATTCAACATGAGCAAAGGGAGCAAGTACCGAACCACGTATGTCGATACCCTGAATTGTTAAGTTTTCAGCTTCGTAGAAATTATAGAGTACATTTGTTATGCTTGTGCCATTGACAGTAAGACCTCCCGTCCAGGATAAATTTACACCGTCGATATTTACGAGCACAACAGAACCGTTTGGAGCGTTAATCGTTACATTGTTGGCGGACGATAAATCAGAGCCATTGACTTTGAAGACGTTCAAGAATGGATCGTTGCCTGTAAGTGTCAAACCACCGTATTGAAAATCGACCGTACCCGTAACGGTATAAACAGAGAGTGTGGTCGATAAATTTTCGAGATACGTTTTGGCTGCCGCAAAATTAATCGGATTATCCTGACGAAGTGTACCGCTAATGCTTACTGAATTTTGTGGTAGATTTGTTGAGTTTCCGTACGCAACGCTGCCGTTGATTGCACCGCTAATAAAATTCAGGTCTCTTCCGACTATCAGAACATCGCCACTTCCTGCAGGCAATTGGTCGCCAATACTGTAATTGGCAAAGTAAGCATCTCGTCCTACTGCTACTTTGCCCTGTGTATCCGAAGAGGGTTGTTCGACATCATAAATAACGAACAAATTATAATCTTTTGCAATTCCGAGATCGAATATCGAATTATTAATTTGCTCACAACTTGCAGTTACATTTATTGTAAGCGTGGCAGTAGCAGCTGAATCGAGATCGCCCACGCTCCACAATCCGGTTGTTGTATCATATACACCCTGAGAAGCGGAACTGTAATTGTATATCAGGCCCTGAGGAAGTATATCAGTAACTTGAATTCCCGTAGCCTTGTTGGGTCCATCGTTGGTTACTTTAATTGTATAATTAATTGTTTCGTTGCATTCTGGCTCGGTATTGTCTACACTTTTTTCGATTCTAACGTCTGCAGGTTTTTCCTGAGGCGGCGGGCAAACCCACGGATACCAGTAAAGATCTCTACCTACGCCGTTTTTAATTGGATTTCCGTTGCAATCGAGTATATTAACTCCGTAATGGATTTCCACAACTTGATCGTCAGGACGAATGCCTGGCCATTGCGCAGTTATAGAAAATGTTGTGTCCTGAGTAATTAAAATTGTTTCGTAGTGAGTCGAATTATCAACACTTCCGTCTGTCGGTTCTACAATTCTCCAGGACAATTGCAGATAGGCTTTACTCGGATTAGGAGTAAGACTGACAGAGCCATTAATCGTAATCGGCTTAGGATCGTATTCGCATATAGCGGAATCTGGACCCAATTGAGCACTCCAGTCAGTTACGCACGAAAGTTCGCAGTCGATTTCTACAGTAGCATCGTCTTCATCTTCAACCGAAGCAGATCCGTCAATTGGATGTCCCACAGCTTTAACAATATTGACGAGCACTCCACAATCATCATCAGTAACAGTATACGTTTTGGTGAATGATTTAACTTCGCCAGGATGGACAGGCGATATGTTTTTAATTTTATGATCTCCGGCAGGATTGATTAATTCGTCATAAAAATCGACACCACCGCTGAGTGTAACATCACCGCAATTTTCAACTGTAAATGTGTATGTAATAACGTCGCCCGGTTTTGCGGTCTGTCGATCAGCTGTTTTTGTTACACTTACACACGTTTTATAAAAACCGAAATCGATCGATAAATTGTCGCCGCAATTGAGAGTTACATTAATAGGTTTATTGATTCCTCCATCGCTGTCTAATTCGTCGTTGCTACCTTCATTTAATTTTGTCGAATACCATTTAACCTGGGCGTTGCTTTCGAGTACCCCACCTGCAACAAAATTAGAAGAAGCAAGTCTTACTGTATAAGAACCATTAAGTAAATTATCGAATAGGTAGTAGCCGTTTGCGTCCGTCGTATCGATTGCCACGATTTGATTGAGTTGCAATAATTCAACAACTACTCCTTCAATCCCTTCTTCGTTTTGATTTTGAAGGCCGTCGATGTTTTTGTCGTGCCAAACGTAATTACCAATTTTGTTCATGCATACAGTTTCAACATAAATACCGGCGTCCCACGAAAGGTCATTTTCACCCGAAGTTAGAGTTGTGCACAAAGTTTTACCTGTATTAATATTTGCATCCGAATCGACTATGTCGTTGCCGTTGTCCTGAGCAGTAAATACGTAACCCTGCGGAAGAACAAATTTAACATAATAATCACCTGGGGTAAGATTGCTGAACAAATATTCGCCTTGAGAGTTTGTAGTCGTAGTAGCAATTAAGTTATCGTCGCAGGAATAAAGTTCGACAGTTACATTTGACACGCCGTTTTCACCGTTATCCTGCAAACCGTTTTTGTTTGTATCATCCCAAACTTTGTTACCCAAAGAAGCTGGCAATTGACAGGTTAAAAAGCCTTTATCGACAGTACCATTGTCGAAATTTTCGTTTATTGCCGTTGCGGCGTCGTTAATTTCAGAATATGTAAATCCATTTAAATCACCGCCTCCTAAAGCTGCTTCGGCAAATGCTAAAAATTGGTTTACTGAATAGCCAGCAAAAGGTCCGACTGTAATTACCAGGTCGCCAAGAGGCGTAGGATTCGTACCGAGATAACCTGCTGCGCTGTAGTATACATTCAATTTTAAAGCTGTTAATTGTCCTGCCAATACATTTATTCCGGAAGAAGGATTAGTGTAGTTTTGATTCAAGGCCTCTGCACTTTCTCCGTCGGGCAGGTAATTTTTAATAGCTGAGGAAGAGGTAAAAGTAATTTTATAATTACCGCCAACAGTCATTCCATCTGGAAAGACGGAATTAAAATAAGCGTCCCTTATTGTGCCCGGCAAGCTATTGGAAGGACTTCCCCATCCGCCCTGAGTAAAAGTTACATAACCTTTCAAATCGCATTCACTCGATTGATACCACTCCACTGTTGCATATTCTTCTTTGATATCGAAAGTAGGTGTTGCAAGCACGAGCTTTTGTTTATCAGCCGGATTTGTAGAATGAACATACCGAGTGCCCTGAGGAATATCTACTTCAGCTTTTACACTCAAAGTAGCGGTGCCGATACCGTTGTAGATAAGAGTAAATGGACCGGCATGACCATTATTGTCCGTCGTTCCACTAACAGCGCTCAAAGTTCCAAGCGATGTGCTTATCTGAAGTTCTACATTAGCTACCGGATTTCCGTTCAAGTCATAGGCATAAATGTCGAACTGAGCAGGTGTATTTTCTAGAAGAGACTGAGATGTGGGCAAAATTATGAGTGTCTGTAATGGAGCCGCATTATTATGATTTGCCATAGCATCAGCAATAATGGCCAGCGCACGCTGTTTAACCGTGTTGTTGTTCGATATTGTGCTGGCATCTACACCGTCGCTAAAATGCCAGATGGCAAATTGTACTGCCGCTGCTTCCAGATTGTCGTCCGACAATTTACCCGCATAACTTGTTTTATGGGGATAGTAATTGTTAAGAATATAAGTAATTTCGGAAGGAGTGTAATCTTCGTCCCAGTAATCCTGATTATAAGCTAATCCATGTTGCAAATCGACACAATAAAAATACTCGTCTTGAGAATTTAGCGTACCCTTAAAAGTTCCAGCAAAATGTTTCGCCTGTTGATTGGTGTAAGGATTCGTATATTTAATCGACTTACCTTTAGCCGTACCAGTAATTTTCGCAATACTTGTATAATTTGTAGTTTTTTTGATTCCTTTTGATTGTGCCTGAAAAACTGTATTTCCAACCAAAGTCAAACTTAGCAATAAGACCAGACTTAGTATAAAAGAGTTTTTCACTCCTACCTCCTGCATTATAAATTTATCGAGGAGGTAGAAGTCAACTATAATGCCATTAAAAAACCTTCGATTTTGAGCTTAAATCGAAGGTTTTAATAAATTTTGGAAGGGTAGGGTGTATCAAAATGAAACTGGGGCAAAAATTGAACCATTTGCTTAAATCCATAATCCAAGTATGAATCCGTTAATTATTAAGACGAGGAAATGATATCCGCTATCGATAAAAAATTGGGTGATCGATTTTCTCTGGAACTGTAAATTGATAATCATTGTAGTTGCAATAAATCCGAGCCAGATCATAAAGGCAATACGGATCCCCTCTTCGGGGGTAGCGGCTCCGGTATATCCAAGCAAGCGCGCCAGCATATAAGCCATTATCAGATGAGAAATAAACGCAATTCCAAAGACCTTTAATGGATTAAAACCTTTTTTCAATTCTTCTTCCGGAGTGTCGACTGCTGCTATCCAGATTTTTCCAAGTAAGAAAGGGCTATAATAAAGTGCACCCATTCCCATTGCTATAATTCCGCAAATGAATACGGCGAGATAGTTTATCGGATGCAATAACTCCATACCACCTCCTATTTATAAATTTTAACCTCGTTAATTCCATTACTAATTTTCACTCCTCGAAACATACCGGATGTATTGAACGGCATAGCATAATTTCCGTATTTATCGATAGCAATTACACCCCCGTCGGCTTTAAAAGCAGCCAATTTTTTGTAAATCACAGTATCGGCAGCTTCAATTAAGCTCATTTTTTTATATTCGACTAAATCGGAAATATCTTTGGCTACTCCGAGCCTAATAAAAAATTCACCGTGTCCGGTAGCTGAAACTGCGCAGGTATTATTATTTGCATAAGTTCCCGCCCCGATAATTGGTGAGTCGCCAACTCGACCAAATTTTTTAAGCATCATTCCTCCGGTGGACGTTCCTGCTGCCAGATTTCCGTATTTATCGAGTGCAACAGCGCCTACGGTTCCTTTTACAGCTTCGAGAGAATCTCGAAATTTTTTCATTCTAATGTATTGTTTATGACGATTTTCGGTAATAAAATAAGTTGAATCGACCATCTCGAATCCATTCTGTCTTGCAAATTCTTCGGCTCCCTGACCGATCAGCATCACATGCGGAGATTTTTCCATAACAAGCCGTGCGAGATTAATCGGATTTTTAATATGCCTCAATCCAGCCACAGCGCCGGCATTTAGATTACTGCCGTCCATTATTGAGGCGTCGAGTTCTGCAAATCCAAGGTCGTTTAATACTGCTCCTTTGCCTGCATTGAAAAGTGGCGAATCTTCCATGATATTAACAGCTTTCGTAACAGCATCGACTGCAGTTCCACCCGATTCCAGAATTTTATACCCCGCTTCTAATGCTTCCAATAGCTTAGATTTGTATTGGCTCTCCAGTTCAGGCGGCAAATCTTTTATTACTCCCGCTCCCCCATGAATTACGATTCCAAATTTGCCCTGTCCGTAATGAATAACATTTAAAATAAAGCAGCAGAAAATCATGCCCATAAGAATGGTTAATCTTTTCATCGATCAATCCTAATTGAGAAATAATGTAATTGAATTTAACCCGCTGCTCTATTAAATGCAATACATTGTTCGATGCTGGTTGCCTGTGACTTATGTCATCAATAATCTGCTACAAAAAGACAAAAAGATTTAAATTCGCATATGGAATAATCGATAATAAAACAATAATTGTATTTAGGGAATTTAGATGAAATGTAAACGGCTCCAGATTATTTCATTAATAACATTACTAATAACAGGTTGCAATATAAACAACCCCGTTGCTCCGAGATGGGATGTTTCGGCAACGATCCCGATTGTAAACAAAGAATATTTGATGAGCGAACTTATAGAAGATGAATCGGAAAATTTGTTTCATTATAACGAAGGCATCAATAAGGACGTAATTTATTTTTCGGAATCCCACAAGATCGATAGAATAAAATTTGAAGATAGACTTAAGATAGACCGATTTTCAAAAACTATAACCGAAGAAATCGGAATTCTCAAAATTGAATCGGACACAGTTCATGGTTATATAAGTTCGTCTGAACTGGGATTAAATCCTTCAAGCAGAGTTGTAGTGCCGCCTGCAACAAACAAGAAAGTTTATTCGGACTTAAGCGAACCCGGAAATTTCCTGCAGGCGCGTTTTAAGAACGGTTCGTTCGACCTTATAATCCGAAACAATTTCACAAGCGACGTAAATATTACCATCTCAAATATTTCACTGACTAACATAGAAGATGGAAATATCATCGCGTCTCATACTGGAGAAATTACAATACCTCCTTCACAATCGGCGTACTTAAGCAATCTTAAAATAAACACCGGAATTTATGTCAAAAATCGGTTGAAATTAGAAACCATTCTTTCTACTTCGGGCAGTAATGGCAAAGCAGTCCAGATTCCCGAAAACTTTCTAACGGTGACTGCAATAACGAAAAATCTCGAAGTAACCGAAGCAACGGCTAAATTCCCCGAACAGGACTTTATAACTGTAAACGGCAAGATTAAAATAGGTGAGAAAAACGAAAGAATTAGCAGAGCAGTAATTTCGAACGGAACGCTCGATTTAAAATTGACCAACAATACCGAATTGGATGCCGAGATTCACTATAGATTTGACAACTTAAAAACAGGTGAAGGCAAAATATTCGAAGGGTCGGCATTCATTGCAAGCAGTAAATCACAATATTTGTTCGATAATAAATCGCTCGCTGGTTATACGCTGGATGCAGGCAGCACTTTACTCGAAGAATTAAGTTATACGATTAATTACAGAATTATAAGCGATAATAAATACAAGACAATTAAAAGTAGCGATAATGCAAAAGCCGATTTAGCATTTTCAGAATTGACCTTCGAAGAATTCAAGGGCTATATTGCGCCTTTCGAGTTTGATCCGGAAAGAACCTCTTTTTCTTTCGACGTGGGAAAAGATAAAATCGATTTTAAAGAATTATTTCTGTCAAATCCGATAATTTCGTTGAAGTTAAACACAACAGCCGAAATTAAATTTTTATTGAACGGTAAATTAAAATTATACATGCCAGACGGAACGGTTAAGAACTTCAATCTCAACGACAAAACATTGAACACCAACTTAATAACTCCTTCGACAGATCGAATTTATCTAAATGGCGACAGCATTTCGGCATTCATCGAAAAATTCAATGCAATACCTGATTCAGCTGTTATCGAGATATCGGGTACTGTAAATCCCTACTTCGAGTATCTATCTGTTAAATCATCAGACTACATCGAAGGCGAACTGCAAGCTGAAATTCCCCTGGACTTCAGTCTTCAATACGGTGAATATTCCGATTCAATTGACCTCGACCTAACAGAAGATGAAAGAGATTTATTAAAAGATGTAAAATATCTCGAAGCAAATCTTATCGTGGAAAACGGACTACCTGTAAACATGTCGCTTACCGGAAAGTTGTACGATGCAGCAGGTAATTTTCTCACATACTTTCCGCCGGCAGAATTTCAGGACACTATCATTACGATAAAAGGAGCCACAACGGATAACAAGGGATTTGCTACTTCACCAGCAGAAGTAAATATTAAAGTTATGATCGACAGTACAGCTTCGGCAAAAATTGCCAGTGCTGAATACATGAGAATAAAAATTAATTTCGGTACAAACAGTGAGAGTAAGCCGGTAAAAGTTCGTTCGTCTGATACTATTAAAATTAGAGCTTTTGGTGTTTCAAAATATAATATCGAACCGGAGAATGATTAAGCATGATTCATTGCTCGAAATATATTATTCCGATAATTATTCTTTTCGGCACCGCTTCAATAAAAGCACAAATTAGTGGAAGCATTGGAATGCCCGACGCAAAATCTTCGTCGATGGCGGGTTCATATAGCGCTATCTCAGAAGGACTTTATTCTGTTGGTATCAATCCAGCAAACCTTTCGCTTTCTAAGGGAACGGAGTTAATAATCCCTTTACCTTTTCCTTCTTTCAGTAGTTTAGCCGGTTCCAACTTCTTTTCGCTTTCAGATTATAATTATTATTTCGGTTCATACACAATTGATCAGGACGGAAAGAAGCAGGGTCGTTATTTAAACGAAGCCGATAAAGAAAATTTCATTGAACTTTTCAGCAAAGGCGGTGGCATACAATTAAATTTATTTGTGCGTTATTTTGCGCTTTCATTTACTCCTTCGGAAAAATTTGGTACACTGGCTTTTTCTATGTCGGATCAGATTGCAGCTGGTGGAAAAATTCCTGCAGGATTAGTCGAACTGCTCTTCAAAGGAAACCCTTTAGATTCACGTTACAATTTTAACGATACAGAATTCAAAGCCTGGTGGTTAAGGAAGTATTCGCTTTCCTATTCGAAGAAATTCGAAATGTCGGCTCAAAAATCGATTAGCGCTGGTTTATCTTTGAATCTTATTAACGGCTTATTCTACGCTGGATTAGACGAAATCGATTCCGAATTCCATACTGACAGTTTAGGTAGAATTCATGGCAGTCTAATTTATAATGCTAAGTCGGCATTTTCGCCGAACTTCGGCATTGAATACGACTTCGAAAATCGGTCGTCGTCGGAAGAAAATATTTCTCTCTTCCCCGAACCAGCTGGCAGGGGATACGGAATTGACTTCGGGATTAGTTATGAACATAATCAAACTTTTACATTTGCTTTTGCAATAACCGACATTGGCAGAATTGAATGGAATAAACGAACGGCTCAGTTTAATGTAAACAGGAGAGTCGATCTCGAAGATATTTCAGAAGAAGCTCAAAGGGATTCTCTCGAAAGTTTTTTTTCGACCGATGGAAGCGGTAAACCTGCCGATAAATTTTTTACTAAACTTGCAACTGTAATCAGATTCGGAGCTTCAATCGATCTGTCGAATCTATTTGATCTTAAAAATAAATTATTGATTTCAGGCGATTATGTTCAGGGACTGAATACAATGCCCGCAAATTCTACTTCGCCAAGAATTTCAATTGGAATCGAATGGTTGCCGTTTAATTCTTTCCTTAGTTTGCGTAGTGGAATGGCATTCGGCGGCTGGACAAAATTTCTCTGGGGATTCGGACTCGGTTTCGATTTCGGTTTATTTGAAATAAATGCTGGTACGTCGAATTTTCAGAACGTAACCTCGCCTTCTTACGGTAAAATGATTTCTGTGGCTATCGATTCACGCTGGAAATTTTAGATTACTTCTTCTCTTTGATTATATACTCACTGTCATTTTGAAAATTATGGACCATTAACTCACCTATCAATCCGATAGCGAAAAACTGGACACCGACAATGATTAAAAGAATTCCGAGGAAAAATATGGGACGATTATTGATTCCCACACCGAGGAATAACTTTTCATAAGTAAGCCAGAGACTTATCAATATACCAAGAATGGTAGTTAATAGTCCGATAAATCCGAAGAGGTGCATTGGGCGTGTAACATATCGTGTCGTAAAAATGACCGTAATCAGATCTATAAAACCCTTAAAAAATCTTGAGATGCCAAATTTTGTCCTACCGTATCGGCGGGGATGATGTTTTACTGGAATTTCCGTAACAGAAAAACCTTTCCAGCCTGCAAGGACGGGAATGTAACGGTGGAGTTCGCCGTAAATATTAATGTTCGTTACAACTTCTCTGCGATAGGCTTTCAACCCGCAATTGAAATCGTGAATTTTAACTTTCGAAAATAGACGTGTAACAAAATTAAAAAAACGCGATGAGTATTTCTTTATAAATGGGTCAAATCGTTTTTTCTTCCAGCCCGAGACCAGATCGTATCCTTCTTCAAGTTTGGCAAGAAGATTCGGAATTTCTGCCGGGTCGTCCTGTAAATCGGCATCCATCGTAATAATTGCGTCGCCTGTAGTATTTTTAAATCCGATTTGAAGGGCAGCCGATTTTCCGTAATTTTTCTTAAAACTGTAATAGAAAATCTTGTTGTCTTTCAAAGAAAGTTCTTTGATAATGTCGAGGGATTTATCTGTACTTCCGTCGTCCACAAAAATAATTTCGTACTCGCACGAAATTGAATTGACAGCTTTTTTAATTTCGTTATAGAGTGGTCGTAGCGATTCTTCTTCATTATAAAGAGGCACCACTATTGACACTTTTTTAAATGAGAAACTTTTGACACCGTTTTTCAGTTTTTTGGGGTAATAACGGAATTTCCTACTGTAATAATGTCGTCTTATTTTCTTGTTTCCCGATTGTTCAGGTATAATTTGTTCGCTCAAGTTGAATCCCTTTTAAACAAAAATTGTTTGTATGTAAGTTAATTTATAGTGATACGAAAATCAATCCGAAAGAAGATTAATTGAAAATTGGGCTTTTTATAATTAAGTTTAGGTCAAAAAGAAAGCCGATTAAATGGGCGGAATTATATTTTGGGCTATCGTAAGGACGGCAGTATTAATTCCGGCTCTTTGGTTTTTGTACGGCGTGATGGAGTATCGATACTGGTGGTGGCTGGGAATAATTTCAATTTACGGTGTAATTATCTATCCGGCAACTATTCAGTACCGAATGTTCAAAGAAAAAAACAAAAAAATAATTGAAGAGACGCTTTGTTCGAGTTGCAGATATTTCGACGAATCGGCAGTTCTATGCACAAAACACGATGAACATCCGACGCTCGAATATCTACCCTGCGACGGCATCGACTGGGAATTGAATGAAATATCTTATGAAAAAGCCAATTAAAAATAGTAGCATCAGCCTTAAAGACGACATTTTATTTTGTACGGAATGCGGAGAGGATTTAAGCCAGTTTGGAATCGATTCGAAAATCGATATCAAAAAGGTACGGGAACGCCACAAAAAGTGTCGCGCTACAGGCAAATTTAAAGGCGACAAATGCGCCATGCTCTTTATTGCACAGGATATCGAAGACCTCCTTTCGGATGAAGACGATTAAATAAATCTGTAGCAGCTTCAACAAATCTCGGTCCTGGCCGCGAGTACAAATCCCTGTCCACAAAAATCACGTTGCCATTTTGTATTGCTTTGAGATCCTTCCATTCTGGGTACAATTCGAGCAAGTTATTCGTACTCAATTTACCGTCAGATAAAATTATTATAAAATCTGGATTGCGTATTAAAATTTCTTCCCGATTAAAAACGGGATAATTGATTGTGGGATTGTCAGCTACGTTTTTAAGTCCACATACCTCCAAATACTCATTCAAAAAAGTGTTTTTACCTGCGAGCATCAATGGTTTAAGTTCAACGGGGATCATTGCAGTTTTGGGTTGATTGTTGCTGGACTTAATACGAATTGAATCGAGTAATTTATCCCATCTTTCGATTTTCTTACGAGCATACTTTTCTCTATCAAGTATACGTGCTATATCGAGATACGACTTTTTAATACCTTCATAATTACGTGGATTCGATACGAAGAGTTTTAATCCCAGACTTTTGAATTTATCGAAAGTTTCCTTCCTGTTGCCTTCCACAGTGATAAAAATAATGTCGGGATTGAGCGACAATACCTTTTCGAAATCGACAGTCAGGAGGTCGCCCACTTTTTCTACATTCCTTGCGGCAGCTGGAAAATTGCAATAAAGAGTATTACCCACGATTTTATTACCTGCATTCAGGTCGAAAATAATTTCCGTCAGGTTTGGAGCCAGTGAAATGACACGTTGAGGAATTGAATCGATTAATACGCGATTGCCGATGTCGTCGACAACAGCAATGCCATTGACAGATTTTTGATTTTGAATTTCCGAACACGAAGAAATCAAAAGTATTAAGATGAATATGCCGGTTGTCTTAAATAAATTTTTCATGTCAGAATAATAATTTTTCGAAATATAAATTAAAAGAAGTTTTGAGTACGAACCAAAAATTAATTATTTTTGCGGTGCTTCCTTAGCTCAGTTGGTAGAGCAGTAGACTCTTAATCTATTGGTCGGGGGTTCGAGTCCCCCAGGAAGCACATCGAAAACTACAAAAAGCCGAAGTCGGGCACTCAGACTTCGGCTTTTTAATTGGCAACATACTTAAATCTATATACATTTCCTCCATCGTCAATATTTACTGGTATTTCTACCATAATTTCTGAATTTTCTTTTTTACTAAAAAGAATTCTTTATTTGCCCATTAAATATTCCAGGTAATTTCTCTCTATTTTCATCGTTAAATTTCTCAATCGCTATTTCTATCAACGCATCTATAGAATTGGTTTATAATATTTCTATAGAGTTTACTGCTCTTCCACTCGATAACATCTTTTGCGAGCTACATTAGACAAATTGTTGGGTTAGGTTAATAGATATAACGAAAATCTTTTTTATCAACATCTAACTTTTTGTGAATATTGATACGCGTAATAATTAATACTAAACCAAAATTTCAGCTGTTAATTTGAAACTTAGTTTAATAAAGAATAATTTTAAGGTAGTAGAGTAATATTTCATGATTCCCTGACGACTAGCATTAGCATAATTAAATCTTGTATAAATACTAACTGATGTAAATAGCAACAGTAATTTCTATAAATTAAACAGTGAAAAATAAACTATCAAAATGATAAACGTGACAGGACTAAATTACTTCGAGTGAATCTATCCAAATAATTAGAATCTGGTTTGTAATTGCAAATTTATTAAAAAAAGTTTTGGCAGATTATCATTGCATTAATGATAGAATTATGAAAATGACGTAAAGAATATTAATTCGGAGTTAAGCATTCATGAATCAACTTACATTGTTTGGAGAAGACAAAAAAAAGTTTATCAATTTAAAGGAAGCAGCTATTTGGGCGTCTCATTATTTGAAGCGCCATATAACGACTTCTAATATTTCATATCTACTCCAATATGGAAGAATTAATAAATATGGAAGCGACGGTAATCCTCTGATTAATATTGAAGAATTAAAAGAATACTACGACTCTTATGACAAAGCACCTCTATGGAAAAAGAAATTAGGCGATGATTTGAACTGGCATCTTTCTTTCGAAGAATACAAAGAATCGGAAAGAACCAAGCACGTTCACAGATTACATCCGTACAAAGGAAAATTTATTCCTCAGTTAGTAGAATATTTCCTCGACTCACACATCGACGAATTTAAGCATCAAATTTATTTTCACAAAGGCGATATCATTCTCGATCCTTTTTGTGGAAGTGGCACAACATTAGTACAAGCAAATGAACTTGGGATGCATGCTATTGGTATTGATATTTCTGCATTCAACGCAATGATTAGCAATGTTAAAGTTAAAAAACATGATATTTTCAAAATCAGAGAAGCTATTCAGGAGTTAACATTTAAGTTAGAAGATTTTCAAAATGCAAAAAATAATATCGTTTTTGAAGAACACCTTCTTACAGAACTTAGCAAATTTAACAACAAGTATTTTCCATCACCCGAATATAAAAGAAAAGTTAGAAATGGCGAGATTAATGAGAGAGAATATTCAATAGATAAAGAAAATGAGTTTTTAAGTATTTACAACGAGTTGGTAGAAAAATATAAAATCAAAATTAAGCAAGACAAAAATAGCTCTTTCTTGGATAGATGGTTTTTATCTCCAGTAAGAGAAGAAATCGACTTTCTTTTCAACGAAATAAAAAAGATCGATGATACGGATCTTAAACAAATTTTAGCTATAATTTTAAGCAGAACTGTTCGTTCATGTAGAGCAACTACGCATGCCGACTTAGCAACACTTAAGGAGCCCGTCACAACCACCTATTACTGCAAAAAACATGGTAAAATATGTAAACCAATCTTTTCAATCAAAGGATGGTGGGAAAGGTACACAGTAGATACATTGAATCGACTGAAGGAATTCGATAGATTACGGACAGAGACATATCAAATCTGCTTAACAGGAGATAGCAGAACCATTAATATTTATGACGAAATCAAAAAAAGAATGCCTAAGTTTGCAGAAATATTTGATAGGCAAAAGATTAAGGGAATATTTTCCAGTCCACCTTATGTTGGTCTGATTGATTATCACGAACAGCATGCCTATTCTTATGAAATATTCGGTTTTGAAAGAAAGGATGAATTAGAAATTGGTTCTCTTTCCAATGGACAGGGAAAGGAAGCAAGAGATTCATATGTCAAAGGAATAGCTGAATCTCTTGTGAATTGTAAAAAATATCTTCAAAAAGATTACGATATCTTCCTTGTAGCCAATGATAAGTTTAATCTCTATCCCGAGATTGCCCGGCTAGCTAAAATGAAAATCGTTAACCGATTTAACCGACCTGTACTCAATCGAGTTGAAAAAGATCGATCAAACGCCTATTCTGAGACCATATTTCATTTAAAGGAAGATTAAATGCCGCTTAAAAAAGAGCATATTTATATTATCGAAAATACCATAAAGGATAGTCTTCGAAAAAAATTTCAAAAATATAATCCGGAAACGAGCAATATGCCTTTCCATTTTCGACTTCTTGGACGCGATAGAATGGCTTTATTTTCGTTTATCCATTCGTTGAACACTACATTTGGTACATCTATTTTTCAACCTGTTGCCGAAACTCTGGCAAGCCTGAACTTTAAGTTTGCACAAAAACAATATGTTGTTGGCGATTCTATAAGCGAGCAAGCCCAGTTAGAAATCCAGCGTATTTTGAATGATCTAACGGTAGGAAAAAATCCAGATAAGATAGAAGAAGTCGAAAGAATAAGAAGAGTTTGTAATAAAGGTAGGATGAACAAGTTAAAGACAGTGAAAGTTGACTTGTTTATTCAAAGTTCAGATGGAACAGTTCACTTATTCGATATAAAAACAGCCAAACCGAACATCAGCAATTTTAAAGATTTTAAGAGAACCCTACTAGAATGGATAGCGATCATTTTAGCACAAAAACCCGATGCAACAGTAAATTCATATATTGCTATCCCTTATAATCCGTATGAGCCTCACCCATATGAAAGGTGGACATTAAAAGGGATGCTGGATTTAGACAACGAATTGAAAGTGGCGGAAGAATTTTGGGACTTTCTCGGCAACGACGGCACTTATATAGATTTATTGAATTGTTTCGAAAGAGCTGGTATTGAATTAAGGTCAGAGATTGATAAATATTTCGAAAAATTTAAATAAGACTTACAAAAAAATTACAGGCCGACAAAAGTAGAGCGCTTCTATTTCGGTGGGAAGTCATATTCTTTCCAACGATTCATTGACTATTCTAATTTCAAAATATTATAAGATTCTTATGTTACAACTTCACAGCTACTTAAGAAAACTTTAATTTATCTAAAAAATAAAGATTGAAAGCTATATTCGTGCTGTTTTGCAAGTTAATTCGACATATTTCGAAAATACATATAACATAGCCGAGTTTGAACGTATTGTAGGAGGCAAGGTACCGGACATAACAACAATAAATAAATTGAAAGAACAGCCTTGTGAATAGGCAGTCGTCATCAAAGAATTAGTCAATATTAACTATTACGATTAGTAAAAGAAATATTTTTAGGTTTATATGATTTGAAACTCGGGGCTATTATTATGACTGCTTAATAAACGTATGATATCAATGCGAAATAATTTCTCGAGCATTGATCAGCATAAAACAAAATTTAATACACCAATTACCCTTATCGACTAAATCTTATCATACTACGAAAAGAGAAACGGCCTTCTCTATTCCTAACACTTTTTTTACTCGATTGAATAATTTCTCCTTTAAAATCAAGTTGAAAAGAAATTATTATTATTCTTGTTTTACGGTTCGAATTTTTCGGAGGCACTGATGGATTATTTTCTTCTAATTGCACGCGAGATCGGGATTAACAAAGAACAGGTAATTTCCTCTGTTAATTTATTTAACGAAGGTTCTACCGTTCCATTTATAGCTCGATATCGTAAAGAAAGAACAGGAGGACTCGACGAAACTCAACTTCGACTTATCGAAGAAAAATATAACTACTATAACCTACTCGAAGAACGAAAACAAACTGTATTAAAAAGTATCGAAGAACAGGGAAAATTAACTCCCGAACTCGAAGAAAAAATCCGAAATGCAATTAAACTACAAACAGTAGAAGATCTATATCTTCCGTATCGACCCAAACGCAAAACGAGGGCAACGATTGCTATTGCAAAGGGGCTGGAGCCATTGGCTGATTTTATTCTCAACAATCCACTCTTTAAAGGTAAACTGGAAGATGAAGCTTCGAAGTATATCGATCCCGAAAAAGGAGTCGAAACAGTCGAAGAAGCTCTTCAAGGCGCAAAAGATATAATTGCAGAACGAATTTCCGATGCGGCAGAGGTGAGAGAAGCCGTAAGAGAATATCTTCTTGAAAATTCAATCATTAGTTCGGAAAAAGCACAAGTCAAACCCGAAGAGCGGGACAAGAATAAAAAAGACGTCTATGAAGTTTATCACAATTTTTCAATCCACATTAAGAATATTAAACCATATCAAACACTCGCAATCAATCGAGGCGAAAGGGAAAAATTCCTGAAAGTCTCTCTTTCATACGATAGACTGGAAGTCGAAAAAATCATTTACAAAAAATTCATACCATTCGACAAAACTGTATTTGAAGATCTGTTAAAAGAAACTGTTAGCGATTCTCTAATTCGACTAATTTCACCTTCGATAGAAAGAGAAATCAGAAATTATTTAACAGAACAAGCCGACAACCATGCGATTGAAGTGTTTGCAACAAATTTACGTCAGCTTCTTCTTCAACCGCCAATCTCTGGAAAAATAATCATGGGCATCGACCCTGGTTATATTTCGGGTTGCAAGGCTGCAGTTATCGATACAACCGGTAAATATCTCGAAGGCACAACCATCTATCCTCATGAACCCCAGAAAAAAATCGAAGCAGCCAGGAAAGTAATACTCGATTTGATTAAAAAATACGGGGTCGATTTAATTGCAATTGGTAACGGAACTGCCAGTCGTGAAACTGAAATGTTAATTGCAGAAATTATACAGGAAAATAAGCTCGATACAAAATACTTGATTGTAAGCGAAGCAGGTGCATCAGTTTATTCGGCATCAGAACTGGCTAAGTCCGAATTCCCCGACCTCGAAGCGGCTCAAAGAGGAAATATTTCAATTGCCCGCCGAGTTCTTGACCCGCTGGCAGAACTTGTTAAAATTGATCCAAAGTCGATCGGTGTGGGACTTTATCAACACGACGTTGACCAGAAAAACTTGAGCAAAAAACTCGACGACGTTGTTGTAAGTTGCGTTAACTATGTAGGCGTCGACCTGAACACTGCAAGTCTTTCCCTGCTGTCGTATGTGTCGGGACTTACAAAACCGATAGCCAAAAGAATTATCGATTATCGTGAAAAGCACGGAAGATTTAAGAGCCGCGAAGAATTGAAAAAGATCCGAGGCATCGGTGACAAGGTCTTCGAGCAATCGGCTGGATTCCTTAAAATTTTGGGTGGCGATAATCCGCTGGACAATACTTTCATTCATCCCGAATCTTACGGTGCAGTACAAAATTTGCTGGAACTCGCAGGTATTAGTGCAACTGAAATAAGCAAAAAAGGCAATCTGATTGACCTGTATGTTAAGTCGAAAGGCATCGAAAAAATTGCCGAAAAGGTGGGCGTCGGTATTCCCACTTTGAAGGATATAATCGATAACCTAAAAAAGCCGGGAAGGGACCCACGTGAAGATTTACCCAAACCGATTTTACGCAGCGACGTGCTGAAAATGGAAGACCTAAAAATTGGTATGCGTCTCAAAGGAACAATACGAAATATTGTCGACTTTGGAGCTTTCGTAGACATTGGTGTTAAGCACGACGGATTAATTCATATTTCCCAGATGTCAAACCGTTTTGTTAAAAATCCATTCGATATTATTAATGTTGGGGATATTGTTGAAGTAGAAATTTTAAATGTAGATATCGAAAAAGAAAGAATAAGTCTGAAATTAATTGGCAATTCAAATGATTTATAAATTGCAGAGACTCTGCTACGAGTCTCTGCTCAAATCGTTATAAATTGATTGTAATTTATCGAGAGCGCTTTCCCAATCTTTTTGTTTTGCCTTTTCTCTTTCCACAACTTCCGTTGGAGCTTTTGAAACGAAGCTTTCGTTCGACAATTTTTTCTTTACACCATCGAGCGATTTCGATATTCTTTCGATTTCTTTTTCGATGCGCACCCTTTCTTTATCCAGATCGATCAATCCTTCCAGAGGCACAAAAATTTCGCAGCCTTTGACTATTGACGAAGCGCTTGCTTTTGGTTTAACCAGGTTTTGATTGACTTCAATCTTACCAGCTTTTACGAGCGATTTGATGTATCTTATCTGTCCTTCAGTTACTTCAGAACTTTTAAGTAAGAGATTAATATTTTTCGAAGGTGGTATATTGAGTTCGCCACGAATGTTTCTAATTGCCGTCACAATCTCCTGCAGGAATCCGGTTTCTTCTTCTGCATCCGGATCGATTTTGCTTTCTTCGAATTGAGGGAACTTCTCGATCGAAATACTTTCCCCTGCTTTTCTTTCGTCGATTAATTGCCATATCTCTTCGGTAATGAACGGCATAAAAGGATGGACCATTTTTAGCATTTCTTCGTAGAGTTTGAGTGCGCGCGTAAGCACTGCCGATTTTTCTTCATCGGAGCCTTTGTAGAGTCGTTCTTTCGACAGCTCCACATACCAATCGCAGAAATCATTCCATACGTACGAATACAAAATTTTCGATGCGGCATTAACTTCAAAATTATCGATAGCGTCTGTAAATTCCTTGAGTGTACGATTAAATCTCGAAATAATCCATCTATCTGTAAAATCGATATGCTTATCTACCAATTCAGAATTAATCTCGATATTCTGGGCATTCATCAAAAGAAATCTGCCTGCATTCCAGATTTTATTTGCAAAATTTCTGCCGATTTCAACCATCTCGTTGCTGAAGTGAACATCCTGTCCCAGTGGAGAAATGTATGTCATTGTAAATCTAAGAGCGTCGGCACCGTATTCTTCAATTAAGTCGAGCGGGTCGGGCGAGTTGCCGAGTGATTTACTCATTTTTCTTCCCTGAGTGTCGCGCACTGTGCTTGTAAAATAGACGTCTTTAAAAGGAATATCATTCATAAAATGCATGCCGGCAATAATCATACGTGCCACCCAGAAAAAGATTATATCGGGTGCAGTTACCAGTAAATCTGTCGGGTAGTAATACTTCTGGTCGCGTTCGTTTGTAAAAACGTCCTGTGCCCACAGCCAGCTCGAAGCCCACGTATCCAGCACATCTTCGTCCTGAGTCCAATTTTCGATGTCAGTCGGAGGTTCTACTTCGCAATAAATTTCACCTGTCTTTTTGTGATACCATACGGGAATGCGATGACCCCACCATAATTGACGGGAAATACACCAGTCGCGAATATTTGTCATCCAGTGTTCGTAAGTTTTTACCCAATGTTCAGGATGAAATTTAATTTCGCCGTTTAGAACCGCTTTCAGAGCGGGCTTAGCCAGTTCGTCCATTTTCATGAACCACTGTTCTGATAGATAAGGCTCGATTGGAACATTACCACGCTGGGAATAACCGACTTTGTGCGTATAATCCTCCACTTTCAAGAGGAATCCGAGTTCTTCCAGTCTATTGACAACTTTTTTTCGCGCGTCGTATCTGTCGAGATTTCTAAATTCTTCGGGTACATTCTCGTTGGTCGATGCATCTTCATTGAAAATATTGATTATCTGTAGATTGTGGCGTAATCCCATCTCATAGTCGTTTATATCGTGTGCGGGAGTTACTTTAACGGCGCCTGTACCAAATTCAACGTCGACATATTCGTCGGCAATAACGGGAATTTCCCTTCCAACAATTGGAAGAATTACCGTTTTGCCAATTAAATGTTTATAGCGCTCGTCGTTCGGATTAACTGCCACAGCTGTATCGCCCAGCATTGTTTCGGGTCGAGTTGTGGCAACAATTAAATAATCATCCGCCTCTTTGACGGGATACTTAATATGCCATAGATTTCCATTTACTTCTTTGTAGAAAACCTCTTCATCTGAAATGGCAGATTTTGATGCCGGATCCCAATTGACCATTCTGTAACCGCGATAGATATACCCTTCTTTGTAAAGTTTGACAAACGCCTCTATGACCTTTCGGTAATAATGTTCGTCCATCGTAAAACGTTCTCGCTGCCAGTCACAACTTACGCCAAGTTTCCGCAGCTGCTGAAAAATTATTCCTCCGTATTTTTCTTTCCATTCGTAACAATATCTTAAGAATTCTTCTCTTGTAAGTTCTTTTTTGTCAATCCCTCTTTCCTTCAGCATAGCAACAACTTTAGCCTCCGTTGCTATCGAAGCGTGGTCGATGCCCGGCACCCAGCAGGCATTAAAACCCATCATTCTTTTGTATCTGATGTAAATGTCCTGCAAGGTATTATTTAAGATGTGGCCGATATGGAGAATACCGGTAATATTCGGCGGAGGAATTACAATCGTGTATGGAATTTTACTTTCATCAACTTCCGAATGATATAGATTGTGGTCATACCAGTACTTATACCACTTACCTTCGGCATCTGAAGGATTGTAGGCCTTTGGTATTTCGGATAAATTTTTGGGTTTCATTTTTCGCTCTTAATTTCAGTAAAAAAAATTGAAAACAAATATAAATAAATTGGAGTTAAGATAGGACTGCGACAGAAAGGAGAAAGGAAACAGTCACGAATGCACGAATTAATTACGAAGAGCCCTACAATCCGAAGTGAACTGTATATTTAGAAAAGAATTATATAACATTGATTATCAAGAAATAAGCGTCGATGATTTTTATTCGGCGTCATTTGAGCAATCTGCTTAATATGCCTTCAATATCAGAAATGGCTTTTGCCATGACAGAACCTTCGGAATTGTCAAAAGAAGCTGATAAAAATTCAGGGTTAATTCGAGAGATGTATGTCCTGCCGTCCGACTTTTCATATACCGAAATTCTACAAGGCATTAAAGCCGAAACTTGTTTTGATATGTCTTCCTTTAATACTACGTATGAATACTCAGGATTGCATAATTCAATGATATTGACCGCTAAAACTTCTTTACCATTTTTCTTAAGTGATAGTTGGAGATCGTGTTTCGCTACTAACTTCCACCCGTTTTGATTTCCCAGAATATTCAAGCTATCGATTGTCTCTGCGAAAGTATATTTACTTTCGTTTTCTATTAGAAAAGGTGGTGTACTTTTCTGTTGTGCAAAAAGATTAAGCGAAAACAAAAGAGCGATTATTAAAAGAAATTTATTCATGATTCTACCTTTCTTTTTTATTAAATAATTGGGATAGTTTTATCATTGTAGAAAGTTAGATGAAAGCCCGTCGAATTCGATTCAAAACAATCTGGAATGGTGGGGCGTGTTGATATAATGGACTGTTGTAATAATGCTCGATATTCAGCATTATTTTTATGAATATTAATAAAAGTTAGTTTACACAAATGCATTATTATACATAATCACGTATATTTATACATAAAAATCTCGAATATTTATGAAAAGCGTAAAATTAGGTAATTGGAAAAGAGCGGTAATAAAAGTGGGAAGTGGAATTATTGCGCCAGACGGTAAATGTTCAACGCGGTATTTACTGCCGATTGCAGAATTCATTTCCAGATCAATTAATTCCGGTAAAGAAATAATACTTGTATCATCGGGAGCTGTAGCGGCTGGTTTGAGTACTCAACCCGCATTGTCGAAAAAAAATCATCGTTCCATTCCCGAAAAACAGGCTCTGGCCGCTATTGGTCAGTCGATGTTGATCTCGCTATGGAGCCGTTTTTTTGACTTCCCCTGTTCGCAAATATTGTTGACTTACGACGACATACACAATCGACGTCGTTTTGTAAATGCGAAAAACACTTTAAATAAATTGATTGAGCTGGGCACGCTTCCGATCATTAACGAAAACGATACTGTTGCTACAGAAGAATTAAAAGTTGGCGACAACGACAATCTCGCGGCCTATGTGGCAATGCTGACCGAAGCAGATCTGTTAATCATCTGTTCGGACATTGATGGATTATACAACGCCGATCCAAAGAAAAAAAACGACGTTAAATTAATTCCAGTTGTAAATAAAATCACAGACGAAATTTTCAGTCTGGCTGGCAAGTCGAAAAACCCGATTGCCACCGGCGGCATGAAAACAAAAGTTGAAGCAGCTCAGAAAGCGACTAACATCGGCATTGACACCATTATTATTAATGCTACAAAGAAAGAAGTGTTCGACGATTTATCCAGGAATAAAGTTAGAGGCACGCTTTTCAAAAAAACGACTTCGCCTATAAATGCACGCAAGCACTGGCTATTGCACGCAGTTAATTCAAGAGGCAAAATTTTTATAGACAACGGCGCTGCATTGGCTATAATGAAAAAAGGAGCTTCGCTTCTTCCTTCCGGCATAACAAAAATTGAAGGAGAATTCAAGCAAGGCGATGCGGTCGATATTTATAGCGACAAATCCAATTCGAACAAACCGATTGCAAAAGGAATTACGCAGTACAATTCCTTCGATCTACTGAAAATTAAGGGACATAAGAGTAACGAAATCGAAAAGATACTTGGTTTTATTATTACGGATGAAGTAGTTCATCGCGACGAATTAATAATTATTGAAAACTAAAAAGAGGTACGTAAAATTGGAAAACGAATTGATAAAACTCGCACAAAAGTGTAAAAATGCATCCCGTAAACTCGCCACACTCGACACAAATTCAAAAAATAAATTGCTAATCTCGATGGCTGAGAGTCTGGATAAATCGAGAAAAAAAATAATTGAAGCCAATAAAACCGACCTTAAGACGGCAGAAGAAAAAGGATTGAGCAGCGCACTTCTTGACCGCCTTAAATTAAACGACGATCGGCTTGATTCAATGATTAAAGCAATAAAAGAAATAGTACAGCTCGACGATCCGGTAGGTACAATCGAAAATATAAAAACACGCCCAAACGGAATAAAGGTCGGTACTATGCGAATTCCTCTTGGAGTTATTGCAATAATTTACGAAGCCCGTCCAAATGTCACTTCCGATGCTGCTGTACTTTGTTTGAAAAGTGGCAATGGGGTTATTCTGCGAGGTGGTTCAGAAGCTTTTAACTCCAATATCGCAATTGTCGAAGCTCTCAAAGAGGGAATTGGAAAAGTCGGGGTTAATCCAGATATAATTACTTTCATCCCCACTACAGATAGAGAAGCAATGAAAGAACTTCTGAAGCTGGAAGAATATATTGACCTGGTTATTCCGCGTGGTGGCGAAGGTTTAATAAGATTTGTTACCGAGAATAGCAGAATACCAGTTATCAAGCACTACAAGGGTGTTTGTCATCTTTATGTTGACAAGGACGCAGACACGTTACTTGCTTTAAACCTTTTAATCGACGGAAAAACTTCCAGACCTGCGGTTTGTAATGCTCTTGAAACATTGCTCGTCCATAAAGATATAGCTGCTGAATTCTTACCCAAAGCTGCTTCTGTCTTAAAAAAGAAGAATGTCGAAGTTCGCGGATGTGATAAGACAATTGAATATGTTCCCGATGCAATTCCAGCTACGGAAGAAGACTACTACGCCGAGTATCTCGATTTAATTATAGCAGTAAAAGTTGTCGACAGTTATGAAGAAGCCGTAGAGCATATTACAAAATATGGTTCCAACCACACGGACGTGATTGCAACGGGAAATATTTTTACCGCTCATAAATTCATTAGAGACGTCGATTCTTCTAGTGTGATGGTCAATGCTTCTTCCCGCTTTGCCGACGGCGGAGAGCTGGGGCTGGGTGCTGAAATCGGAATTTCAACTTCTAAACTTCATGCTTATGGACCGATGGGACTCGAAGCATTAACAACCAGAAAATTTGTTGTTATCGGTGAAGGTCAGACCCGTCACAAAGTCGAACTATGACTTCTTCTCTATCATAGCAGAGAGCATCTGACCCGTGCCACCGCCAAGACTCAAAACCGTTCGCATTGCCTGCTCAACCGGATAGTCAAGTTTAACAACAAATTCATTTTTGATATGATAGATATATCCTCCCGTCGGAGCTGGCGCCGATGGTATGAATACAGTTGTGTAACCTTCTAAACTTTCGTCGGTAATAAAAGCCGTTACCATCGTATCGTTGCCAAATGGCTTGACCAATGCTACGCCCTTGAAAATCAATTTTTCGTCGCCAAATAGATTTATTACTGTATCTTTTATGATTTTATAGAGCGGAACACGTTTTAAAATTTTCTCCTCCAGAAATCCGATCAGATAACTACCAAGATTAGTCCTTACGAGCAAACCCACTAAAAAAAAGACGAGCAGGATTATCAAGATTGCTACCACCGACGCAATCAGTTCGTTAAGTCTCGCTGTTTCCACCAGGATGTTTGTAACCGGTCTTATTTCGTCGGTTAAAAAATTGAAGAACCAATCGAGTACAAAAATCAAAAGGATAACCGGCAATACAATTAGAAATCCACCGAAGAACGTGGTTTTGAAAAATGCTTTTAACTTTTCCATATTCACTCCATTACAAAACTTATTTCCATTTTGTTATTGTTACGAGTGAACCTGTTTCAACGATTCCGGTTCCTTCGTGCAATAAATTTTGTCCAAAAAATATTTTATTACCCTCTTTGCGATAAAGAGAAAGAGTTTTGAGCGGTTCTTCACTTTTTGCACCATTCGTCTGGTCGACGGTTGTAATCACGCAACGCGAGCACGGCTTTACTACATAAAATTTGATTCCATTCAAAAGAAAAGATTCCCACTTATCTTCATCGTACGGTGCGCCTCCTTTAAAAACAAAATTGGGACGAAAACGATTCATCGGAATTTTTACTTTCATGCGGGAATTTAAATCGCTCAGTGATTCTTCGCCAATGATCAAAAACGGAAATCCGTCGGCAAAACTTACAAGTTCATTTCGAGTGGCATATTTTTTATCCACGTACCTTTTTACACACTCATCCATGAAAACAAGCCGACAATCGACATTTAGAATTTCGCCGAACCATCTATCGGCTTCCTTCGAAACCAGAAAGGCTGCTACTTCGTCATCCCAGATTTTCACTTTTAGACTTTCGTGGGCTTCTGGACTAAATGGTATTTCGAATGTTCTGTTATCTTTCATATATCTGAGACGAAAACCAGATTCAATAATTTCTGGTTTTATTAAAGCCATAATCGGCAATTTTCTTTGAGTAAGGAAATTGCCTTTGCCGTCGACGAGCATGAATCGTCTGTCGTACTTAAGTCCTCTGTCGGTAACCTCAGCAGTTTTAACAGAAATTCCTCCCAGCGACTTGAAAGGATAAATAAATATTTCACTCAATCTATAATTCATAATTGATTACTCCTTTTAGTGAAATATATAATTTAAAGACAATTTAGAAAAAGACCGTCATTGTTTTTCTTTGTTCTGAACCAGACGAATAAGATTGGTCATACTTTTGTAATGCGTGCCTTTCCAATAAATTTTTTTGCAATTCGGGCAGCGGTAAAACTCAGTATGTATTTTTTTTACTTTAGGAGGCAGTAAGTTCTCAATATTTTCTTTCTCTATTTTATATAGTTTTATATTGCAATTGATGCAAAGAGAAAAAGGTTTTATCGCATTGGCGAGGTCGAATCTTTCAATTACTTCTTTAAGTTGTTTGACCGGTACTTGATTTCTAATCCAGTAACCTCTGAGAACTTTATTGTTTTTTAGTATACCGACATCGCGGGTAAGTATACATCTTTTTTCCCGTGTGGATATATCAATTATTTCCTGGTCAGTAAAATCATTTCTGTAGATTGAATCGAAACCACACATTCTGAGATAACGCGCAAGTGTACCCAGATGCACATCGAGAATGAAAGCTGGATTTCTCAGTGGCTCAGGCCTTAATTTTTGTACGGGATTAATATCAATCGATTCGAATACTGGATATACTGAAATATAATCGCCGTTATTTATTCGATAGTCGAAACCAACCGAATTGCCGTTTACAATTATCAGGTCGACTTCAGTATGTGGTACTCCGCAACTCTCGATTACATCTTTGATCGATGGGTTTCCGTAAAACTGATATTCAAATGGAACTTTTCTTTTAGAGGGCGACAGAAAATCATTTAGTTCTTCGTAGAAACGAAGAATAATTGATTTCATTTTATTTTTCCGTTAAGTCTCAATCTGAGTTCATCGAGCGAATTGACAATCAGTTCGGGATCGAGTCTTCTCAAGTCTTCTGCAGAACGATAACCGTACGTAACTGCACACGATTTAGCGCCTGCGTTTTTTGCACACATAATGTCGAGTTCGGTATCGCCTACCATTAAAGTATGGGACGGAATAATCTTTAAGCTTTCGCAAATAAAAAGAAGCGGCTGAGGCGAAGGTTTATGCTCAAAACCAGGTCGACGACCCATTATAAAATCAAATTCCGAATCGATATCAAAATGCTTCAAAATCAGTTCTGCCTGTTCCTGCGATTTGGTGGTCAAAAGAGCGAGCTTGATTTCACTTTTCTTTAATTCAACAAGCAGGCTTTTCACACCTTCATAAAGCTCGGAATAATTTATATAGTCGAAATATATCGATTTATAAACCCCAATAAATTCTTTGAAGTCAGCTACTTCAATTCCAAACTCTTCGAAAATATCTTCGAAATGAAGACCAATTCGCGGATAAAATTTTTCTTCCGTCAAATTATGTTCAATACCAAGGCGGTTAAAAGTATCAACAGTAGCCGCATAGATAGTTTTGTGTGAACTTACAAGCGTACCGTCGAGATCGAAAACTACTAATCTTATATCCATGCCAATAAAATAGTAAATAAATTTCAAAATATTTTCATTACACGAAATATTTTCAGTATTACGAAAATATTGCGCTTCCCATTTTCAAAAAGTCAGTAAAACTGCTTTAATATTTATTAACAACTGGAACAATTATTGGTAATATAAATTTTTTATGTAATAATTAAAGAGGGCATCATGTTAAAAAAATTTACATTTAATTTCGTTCTATTTGTACTAACGCTATCTATCAATGCTCAGACTTCTTATTTATCAATTAACGATCCGCACGAGTGGGGTCATTACAACCCGATAATCAACAAGGCCCAGATAGTTGTTACGCCGGCGGGCGTTTTCAGTAAGATCGATCTCATTCTTGAAGTCGCTACTACCGATACCTATTTAAGTAACAACAAGCAGCTCGAAATTGTACTTAGTTTTTCATTGCCAGAAGGAAGTGTAGTAACCGACCTGTGGCTGTGGGTAGGAGAAGAAATTAGTAAAGGACTTCTGCTCGATACATGGACGGCCTCCACAATTTATGAAAATATCGTCAATCGCCGACGCGATCCCGCAATATTGTACAAGCACTTAAACAACTATTACGAATTGCGCATCTATCCCCTTTTCCCAAAGTCTTTCAGAAAATTCAAAATTCAGTATCTGGTGCCCAATAGTTGGTACACGGAAAAAACCCGAATTCCACTGCCCTACTACATTTTGAATTCAGCAAACAAACCAGTTAAAGCGCTTGAAATAGCAACTATGAATTATAAAGAATGGATAAATCCGACATTGACAGGTAAGGAAGGAGAATTTGATGAATCGTCAGGTACCGAATATCCGGTAAACTACAGATATATTTCAATGAAGGATGTATCCAATCTTCCGTCGAGTTTTGCCATCGAATACCCCAATCCAATGATTAACGGAGTATACCTCAGAAAGTACGAAGAGGGTGAAACGGGATACTATCAAATGGCTCTTTTTCCCGGAAACACAATTATCGAGAAAAAGAAAAGCAAAGTATTATTCCTTATCGATTACGATGTACGGAAAACTACTTTATCGAAAGACGACATCGTAGATAATTTAAAAACATTGATAAAAATGAATTTTAACGAAAACGATCAATTCAATATCTTTTATTCGATGCTTGGAACTCAAAGATTGAATGATAATTGGATTAATGCGGATTCGAATTCAATTAATTCGGTTCTGAAAAATTTTAAAGACAATAATCTTTCTTCATACAGCAACTTAGCTACATTATTAAGTGACGGTTACGGCTTTCTCCAGAATAACAACGACAGCGCTGTGGTTTACCTGCTGGCTTCTTCAGATCAGTTTGGCAGTTTCGAGCAGGCTAACCAGCTTATGAAAGACCTGCAAACATATTATTCTTCCTTACCACCCACATACATTTTCGATTTCAACAACAATAATTACTACTACTATTATTTCGGCAACAGGTCGTATCTGGGCAATGAATACTTTTACACCAATCTATCTAGACTAACCGGTGGGGATTACAAAAGATTTAACGACAACCCACTTGCAACAATGAACGAACTCTTCCAGCAACTAAAAGGAATGATAACTTCATTCGACCTTTACACCACTCTCGCATCAGGCTTTTGTTTTAGCAGGCTCAACTTAAAAAACGCCGAGACTTCAGTAAACATAAGTGAACCAATTATACAAATAGGCAAATTTATCGGTACGTTCCCTTTTACAATAAAAGCCTCTGGAATTTATGATGCCCAACCATTTACGTCGACTTTGAATATTGACGAAAGCGAAATTTCCAATGCCGACAGCACTACAGCTCAGATGTGGACGGGATGGTATATCGACAATCTTGAAAATGGATATTTAACAAATAAAGAGATACTTGAACTGATCGATTTAAGTACAAAATATCATGTATTGTCTACCTATACGTCGTTTTTATGTCTGGAACCAGGTGATACAGTATGTATTGAATGTGTTCAGGGACAGCAAGGTGAAGGTAACGACGGAGGCATTATCTCTGTTGACGAAGAGGACGAACTGCCAGCAGAATTCAGAATAAAAGCCTACCCAAATCCATTCAATTCTCAGGTAAATATAACTGTTACTCTGCCTGCCGAGGCAGTCAAAGAAAATATTAAGATTAAGATTTACAATTTACTTGGACAGGAAGTTAAAACTTTTGAGTATACTCCGAACAATTCAAATATCATTAATCTTTACTGGGACGGAAAGAACGACGAAGGGGAGCAGCTTTCATCAGGCGTTTATATCTTTACTGTTTCAGGAGGTGCATTCAAGAAGTCGATTAAACTTGTTTATATGAAGTGATTCGAGAAAAAGTTGAGGGAGATTTTGAGCATCTCCCTCTCACTTTTTCTTATCAGATTAGTTGTATGTGGGTAAAAACGAATATTCTTTTGCGTAATAGAGCATCTGTTCTGTAAAGTCTTCTGGATATTCAACTTTCACATCAATAATTTCGTCCCCGTTCATTACTGGTATCAGTACGGGATTAATAAAGCCGGCATAGGGCGCAATATTAAGTTTTTTATAGCGTTCCAGAACTTCTTCATGGAGTTTTCTATCAACTTTAACGCCGTAGTTTTCCACGAGATTTTTGCCTGCTTCGTAATCGCCTTCTGATTTAATTCTTTGTATTTCTCTTAAAAGTTCGCCGAATAATTTACGTAACTTCTGATAATCGTTAATAACAAAATAAGTTTTTCCGTTTATTATTTTCTTTTCTATCACATTTTCACTTATTCCTTTTTCGTATACCCATCTAGAAACGAGCTGTCGGTTTCTCATATGAGCCTGTTCGATGTCGTCTCCGAGTTGGACTCGAGCAAGCTGGGTCATCAATCCATTTCTAATATAACTATCGTATTCGGCTTTACCGACCTCGAGAGAAGGCATCACACCGATTTCAACAAGTTTCGGATCCATGATGTAATAGAGAGCCACAAGGTCTGCTCGAGCTTCTTCAAGAACAGATGCATAATTTTTCAACGTTTCATTCGGCTGACCTACGCCGGGATTCAATTGTCCAGATGCATGTCCTATCACCTCATGCATGTCGGTATGAAGATCGCTTGCAAGTGCGCCATATTTTTTGGCACGTTCAATTTCCTCTTGCGTGGCGGCAAATTCTTCGATTAATCCGCTACTTTCAGAAGCTTTGTTGTATGAATGAACTATGTTTCCGAGGTTGACAGACTTCGAACCGTATTCTTTTCTAATCCAGTTAGCATTGGGAAGATTAATTCCTATTGGGGTCGAAGGGGAAGCATCTCCCGATTCCACAACCACCGTAATTACTTTTGCAGATATCCCTTTGACATTTTTCTTTTTATGCTCGGGCATTATGGGCGAATTGTCTTCAAACCATTGTGCATTGTTGCTAATTGCTTTAATTCTTTTTGTTGCTTCGAAATCTTTAAAGGAAACTACCGACTCGAAATTAGCTTTGTAACCGAGTGGGTCGTTATATGTTTCGATGAATCCATTAATAAAGTCGACAACCGAATTTGTATCTTTTATCCACTCAATATTATACTGATCCCATAACTTTAGATTGCCCGTCACATAGTATTTAATTAAAAGATCGATAGTTTTTTTCTGCTGTTCGTTTTCTGCTACTTCTTTCGCCTTTTCAAGCCAGAAAGTAATTTTGTCGATCGCCAGATGATACATTCCTTTATAGCGCCATGTACGTTCAAATATTTTACCGTTCTCTTTAAAAAGCTTGGAATTTAGTCCGTATGAAACAGGTCGTACATCTTCTGGATCAGCAAGACTCTTGTAAAAATCTTCTGCTTCTTTTTGAGTTACTCCTTCGTAAAAATTTACTGCGGAGGTTTGAATCAGATCGGCATTTGGGTCCTGGTTTACTTTAATTGGCGATACATTCGGGTCGAATAAAATAGGCGTTAGTTTGTCAATGAGGTCGTCTACACTTTCATTATTTTGTAGCGGAAGTTCCCACTCGTCCGAACCTCTTACAAGTTTTGCAAAGTATTCCTTTGAAAATTCAGGTTGAAATTTTTTATTGGAATAATGATGATGTATACCATTAGAAAACCAGACGCGTTTCGTGTATTCCATAAATTTTGCAAACTGAGGGTCGTTCCTGTCGCCATTGTAAGTTTTTACTATTCCCTCGAGAGTCCTTCTGATGTAAAGATTATGTTTGTAATTCTGGTCCCAAATAATATCTCTTCCTGCCAGAGCAGCCTGATAGAGATAGTAAACAAGTTTTTTCTGTTGAAGAGTCAGTTTGTCGAAATTATCAATTTTATATCTTTGAATTCTCAAATCGGCAAATTGCTCGGCAACATATTTAAAGTCATCTTTCTTTTCGGTAGTGCAATTCATAAGTGAAATTCCTATAATACTTATTAGAAAAAATTTTTTTAGATTCATTGTTACTCCGTCATTAATTAATTTTCAGTGCTTTTAAAATATCACTTTGCAAATTGGCAACCAAGATTAATCGTTTGAGGAAGGGAATAGCATGAACATACAAATCATTGGTACAAAAAAATGCAACGATACAAAAAAAGCCGAACGATTCTTTAAAGAAAGAGGTGTTAAATATCATTTCAGAGATCTAACCGAGAAAGGACTGACAAAAGGAGAGCTGGGAAATATTACCCGAAAAATTAATATTGATAATTTAATCGACAGGGAAGGCAAACAATATAAAAAAAGAAATCTCGAATATATGGTTTACGATATCGAAGAAGAATTGCTGAACGACCCGCTGCTTTTAAAAACACCAATAGTCAGGAACGGAAACGAAGTAACGCTTGGATATCGACCCGATATCTGGAAAAAATGGATTTCAGGATAAACCGTCGAGATTAATATTTCGTGTATTCAGTTCATTAACCAAAGAATTATAATCGGTATACCTAATGGCGTCCCATCCGCACCTTTTGGCTCCGTCAACATATTCCTGAATATCGTCTATAAAAAGGTGCTCTGGAGAAGGCACCCCGGTGTACGACTCTACCGCTCGGTAAATCTTTTCTTCGGGCTTTACCGCTCCAACTTTGTGCGAAAGAAAAAGTTTATCGAAATATTTCAGAAATTCGTAATGAGAATATCCATATTCCTCATGAATTTCGTTGGTGTTGGAAAGAAGAAAAAGCTTGTAATTTTTTTTCAACAGGGGTAGCAATTTTATGACGTTATCATTCGTTGTAAAAATGTCCGAAAAGATTCTGCAAAATTCTTCACGGTCGACTTTGCCCTCCAGCCATTCGTACATTTTATCCAGAAAATTATCGCGACTAATTTTTCCCCTTTCAAAATCTCTGTGAAACTCGTAATTATCTGCATAAAGCTGAGCAAATTTATTACCCAGACCATCTTTAATTTTATTAATTTTTTCAACTGCTTTATTATAATCAAATGGAATCAGTACATTACCGAGGTCAAAAACAATCGCTGAATACTTCATTTACTCCTCTAAATATTTGATTACAAAGATAGTCTATTCGGCGTTCAGTTAAAATTTTCCAATTGATTTTTTATATAATCAATTCTTCTTTCGATAAACAGCTTAAGATTTTCAGATTCTATGTCAATGTCAAAATTATTTGCTTTCAGCCACCTGTCGTTATTATAAGCCTGATAAATAACGGCTTTCATCGAATCGATTTTAGGGTTTAAAATTGAGGTATTGAATGCTTTGTCAAGTAGTCGGTTGAAATGATCTTTATACAGTTTTCTGTAGTGAGGATAGTTCATAAGTTCTTGAATTAGATAATTGTTTCCCGGGAAAGCAGTTCTGTCATTCTCCCACATGAAGGTTCTGTCGAGATCCCACGGTACAATTTCAAATTTATTTGTAACGGCGTCCCGTCTTAAACAAAAATTATGAATCACACCGTCCCAGTTACAAATAAGAACCGTTACAGCCCAGTATTGTAAAAATTTATCCACATCAAATATCTTCTCAAGTTCTTCCGGGAAATTGTCTCCGGTGGAGCTCGTAATTGAAATCAACTTTTCAAGCGTGTGATAATTTTTGTCATCTGGGAATTTTTTTTCATAGCCTTTCCGCACATCTGGTAAATCATCGTAGTTAAAGAATGCAAATCCGTTGTAAGCTTTGTATAATTCCGACGTTTTAATATTCCTCTTGATAAAAAAAGTTTCGTCAATTGGTTCTATTAAATAATAGAGCCCTTCGTAGGTATTATTGATGTAAAGAACAACCGGTTGAACTTTAAAAGTAAGCAGGTCAGTATGTTTGAAGATTTCAATTGCAAGGAACGATCTCATCGTTGAAGGATCAATGGCTTGTGAATTCAATATAACTTCCGAACATCCAAAATAAGGGTCGCATCCTTCTTCATAAAATATTCGATAGTTTTTTTTAAAATTGCCTCGTGAACTAAATCCCTGATGCCTTATCTTAACTCTTTGTTCTTTGCCATTAACATTTAATCGGGCTGTAACTTTGAGATCCGAATATGCATTTTTCTTTAGGAGCCCATAGTTCTCTTCTGACATTTCTAAAATGTAAACAGGAAGATCATAATTTTGAACAACTGGTGGCTCAGTAATAAAATCGCACGATACAATTATTATCGAGAGCAAAAAAAGAGGTAGATACTTACTTCTCATTTTTACCATCTCACTTGCAGCTGAATCATAACATTGCTATCCGTTAACGATCGTTTTGATTTATTATAAAGACAATTATTTGTTATTAGATCACCGTTTATCATTAATCGCGCACTATCGTTAAAATAAAAATTACATCCCAGCAGTAGCTGGATTTTGTTTACGTCCATAAAATCTGTATTATTCACAAGCAAGGCTCCTGAAAGAACTGGTTCAAAACCAGTGAGAATTTTTCCATTGAACCGAAATACTTTTGATGTGATAAATCTTGCAGCGCCGAGATAAACATCGTTATCGCAACCACTTAATGCGCTGTAGTGTGATTCAATTGGATCCAAACCGTAATAAAACTCAAGGACCGACGCAATTCCCGCTATCGTATCGAAAATTCCAGCATTAAATGCGGTTGCATTGGGAATTTCAGTATCGCGAGTTCGAATTATCTGTAGATTTGCAAATGCGCCGTCTAAAGACCAGAGTGATTTTTTAACGGCTTTAATTACATAACTGGCAGTATGCGACTCGTTGTAATGGACGCCACCCGACAATAAAAAATCTTCCTTTTCCCATTCAATATGGATTCCCGGTTCACGATTTACGTATCCCAGCGGTTCGAGATAACGATTAACGATACTGCGTCTTATTGTTGGAAGTTTTTCACGAGAAGTCCACTCCTCGTATCCAAATCTTTTCTTTAAATCACCGATTTCGAGTTCGAGGTTTTCCAGCAATTCAAATTCTGCCGAGGCTTTATAAAGTATAATTTCTCTATCTTCTGAATTTCCTCTAATATCGACTTCTACTTTCGTATTATTGTTAATTTTATATTCAAACTCCATCTTAGCTTTGTAATAGCTTTCGATATAAATTCCATTGTACTCTGCTTTTCCACCTATTTCAAAATAACCGTTGTACTCCACCTTCTTTTGAGGATAAAGAATAAATGGAACAAATAGAATTGGAAAAAAGACAAATGAAAGTTTACGCATCTTTAAATTCCAGAACTGTAAAAAGGTTTTCGGCATTATTAAAAATGAAATCGAGAAATACTTTAACGGGGGTGCTGCTCTTCAAATTGACCACATAGTCGACCACGAGTTTATCGTACTTATCGGTTTTGAGCTGATAAATATCCCACCATTCCACTTCTCTATCCAGCAATTTTTCAATCGTTGTTTTGCCTTCATTTAAATCATTTACAAGAATTCTGAGTATGTGGGATTTAGGGGCAACTTCTTTTTCAACCAGGTTAAGTTTAGAAAAGATAATAAGGAGTGTACCTATAAAGAGAGTAGATGCCAGAGCAACATAATAGTATTTAAAACCGCAAGCAACTCCGATAGCCACTACGAAAAAGATATAAGCGGTATCCTGTGGATTTTTGACTTTTGTACGGAAGCGAATAATCGACACAGCACCGATCAGTCCAAAAGCTCCAGCCAGATTATTACCGATTACAAGCATAATCGAGGAGACAACTGTACTGATAAATACGAGCGTTTGAATGAATTCCTTGCTGTAACCTTTCTTTCTATGGGTAACATAATAAACCCACGCTACGAAGAGAGAGAGGGCTGCTGTAGCTGAAAGACTCAGTAACGCCTCTCTGACTCCGAACCGAAACGATTCCCAGAGTTTGATTGTTTCTATGCTATGCATAAATAATCTCCTCTTTTACCTTAGAATTTCATCGTTAGTCAAACCATTTTTTCGATGTTCCACACAAATGCATGAATACCCTGTTCTTCCGCTTCTTTATTTATTTTTTTTACTTCCTCGAGCAATGGCTCAACTTTGCTGTCTTCAATAACTGTTAAGACAACGGCATTTTGACTGGGCCAGATATGTGTGCCAAGGTGGGGCTCGCCTTTATCCGAGCCCTGACCATGCACGTTAATAAAGCGTGTAAATCCACGTATTGAAAGCTTTTCCAGACTTTCGTCTACTTCTTCCGTAATTCCGTGATTATATACTATCATTACTGCTTTCATTTTTCACCTCTCAGTCAACAATTTTTTTCTGTTTAACTTTAGTTTCAAAATACGAATAGAGAACAGGAACAAGGATCAACGTTATCAATGTAGAGAAGAATAGTCCGCCGATAGTTGATATACCAAGTGGTTGCCATATTTCCGAACCCTCGCCGGTACTGACGGCAAGAGGCAAGAGTCCAAGCAAGGTTGTAAGTGTAGTCATCAATACAGGACGCAGCCTGTTTCTACCCGAATAAATTATAGCCTCCCGCAATTGATAACCGCGTGCTCTTGTAATATTCGTAAAGTCGACAAGCACAATAGCATTTTTAACAACAATACCAACGAGCATAATACTTCCGAGGAATGCAATAACGCTAAATGGAATGCCTGTTATAAAGAGAGCAATGAATACGCCCGTGAATGCAAAGGGGACAGAAAACATGATAATAAAAGGATCGAGCAGCGATTCAAATTGTGCCGCCATTACCATATAAACCAGTACAACACTTAATGCAAGTAGTAATAGAAGGTCTTTAAATGTATCGCTCTGTTGCTCGATTTGTCCTCCGTATTCAATAGTAGTATTCGGAGGAAGTTCGATGCCGTCAACAAAGTTCTGAATATCCGAAGTTACTTCACCGAGTGATCTACCTTCAACGTCTGACAGCACTGCAATAACTCGTTCCTGTTCTCTTCTTTTGATTGTCGGAGGCGAATATGCCTGAACTACTTTACCTACGTCTTTAAGTCTAACCGTTGTACCAAGCAGTGTTTTAATGGGCAAGTTTTCGATATCGTCGATACTTGTTTTCTTTTCGGGAGGGAGACTGATGAAGATATCATACTCATCTCCCAGCTCTCTATATGTAGTTGAAGTAATGCCGTAATAATGACTTCTAAGAGCGTTACCCACCATGGCTGTGTTCAATCCGCTTGTAGCCATTTTATCGCGTTGTAAAATAATCTGCAATTCTGGACGCGGGTCACCAATATCAATTCGAACGTCACGAGTGCCTTCGATTGAATTCATAAAATCTTTAAGTCGATTGGCAACTTTGTAGGATTCATCGAGGTTGGGACCAATAATATCGACTTCTACGGGGGCACCGGTTGCACCAGTTAAAAAGGCGCCTGCTCCCGCAGTATTTACGCTTATACTTTTGATTCCGACAAAAGAATTAAGTCGTTCTCTCAAGGCGTCTGCCATTTCAAATATAGAACGGTTCCTTTCGTTTATTTTGGATGTTTTAAATTGGAAAGTGGCAATATTAGTACCCTCGCTCTGTCCGAACAAGACAGATGAAAAGCCCTGGTCGTTAACACCTGAGCGAGCTGTCATGTATTGAACTTCTGGAAAGTCTTCTTTTACAATGCGCTCTATTTCTTTAACGTATTTTATTGTTTCTTCGAGCTTTCTGCCTGGTTCAATTTCTAACGTCAGCTGGAATTGGGAAGAATCCGATTTAGGAATAAATTCTGTTCCCAACGTACCCAAAAGCATCAGTGAACCGGCAAAAATTAAAATAGCCGTTAAGACAACTGTCTTGCGATGATCCAATGCCCACGCAAGAACTTTTGTATAAAAGTCATCGATGCTTTCTAATGTAGACGACAAACTGGAGTCTATCTTTTTAAGAAGCGGATTCTTTATTGGTTTTTCTTCCTTTCTCGATTTCAACAGTTTTGAAGAAAGCATCGGGATGAGCGTCAGTGCAGCCAACAAGGAAACGAGAATCATTACCGTAACAAGAAATCCGAGCTGGTTAAAAAGAATTCCGGCGATACCTGAAATAAACACCAGGGGGAAGAATACCGCTACGATCGTAAAAGTAGCAGCAGCCACAGCAAGACCTACTTCTGAAGAGCCAAACACCGCAGCTTCTCTCGGTCGAGCTCCACGTTCGACGTGACGCGTTATATTCTCAAGTATAACAATTGCATCGTCCACAACCAATCCCACAGCAATCGACAGTGAAGAGAGCGATATAATATTTATTGTATTGCCCGAAAAATAGAGGTAAATGAAAGCGCCGATTAAAGATACTGGTAATGTCAATGCAATTATAAATGTAGCTCTCCATTTTCTGAGGAAAAGGAGAACCACAATCGTAACAAAAACAGCTCCCAGTAAAACAGCTTCGGCAAGATTATTCACAGATTGTATTATGAATTCCGAAGAATCCTGAGTAATATCAATTTTAACGTCTGATGGAAGATTCTTTTTTAGTTCCTCGATTTTTTCTTTAACATCTTCGGCCACCTGGACAGTATTTGCGCCGGATTGTTTTTGAATAATAATAAAGAGCCCGCGACCGCCATTGAGTCGAACATCTATTGACCTGTCTTTTAAACTGTCTTTTACAACAGCTACATCTTTAAGATAAACTAACTTACCACCCGCTTGAGATACTACAATGTTTTTGATATCATTAACATTTGCAAATTCCCCGGGTACTCTGAGATTGTACTCCATATCACCTACTTTGATTGAGCCGGAGGGGATGTTTAGATTTTCAGATTGTAATATCTGGGATATTTCGGCAGGTGAGATATTATAAGCTTCGAGCTTTTTAGCGTCGACGTTAATTAATATTTGTCTTACAGGACCACCGAATGCCTGAACGGTACCTACACCATTAACCCGTTTAAGCGGATCGATAATCTCTCTTTCGACAAGTTTGTTTAGCCCGATATAACTTTCTTCTGCCTGAACAGCAATAAAGAGAATAGGAAAAATATTTGTACTGAATTTAAATATAATTGGGTCTTCGGCGTCGTCGGGAAGATTTCGCTTTGCAAATTCAAGGGCAGAACGAATATCGTTCGAAGCTTCGTCGAGATTTGTGCCATATTCGAACTCGAGCTGCACAACGGAAATATTATCAATAGAAACAGAAGAAATCTTTTTAAGGTTTGTAACAGAACTCAAACCACTTTCGATTTTCTTACTGACGTTAATTTCGACGTCCTGTGCGCTTGCGCCTGGATATTGTGTCAGGACGCTTATGTAAGGTGGATCAATTTCAGGAAATAAATCAATAGGAAGCCTCTGAAAGGAAACTAAACCAATAATAATTATCGCAATAAAAAGCATTATAGTCGTTATCGGTCGTCTTACTGAAATTTCTGGTAAGTTCATCTCTGTCTCCTTTTTACTCTACTTTAGCTTTGATTTCAACGGCTGAACCGTCTTTGAGAAGACCCTGTCCTTTCGTCACAATATAATCGCCTTCGGACAAACCGTTAATAACTTCCACTTCGGAATTAAATTCCTTGCCTAATTTTAATTCAACCCGTTTTGCTTTATTGTTTTGGACAACGAAGCCATAGTAGGCATCGGAACCGAGTTGTTTCAATGCGGCAGAGCGATTTATAATTATTCCTTCTTTACTTCCTATCTGGACAAAAGCTCTAACAAACATACCAGGCCTTAGAAGATTTTTATCATTCGATATTTTAACTTCTACCTGAAAAGTCCGTGTGGTTGGATTAATTGCCGGATTGATTCTATTAATTACTCCTTTAAATTCTTCTTCTGGATAAATATCGGTTTTAATGATAACCGTCTGTCCAATTTTCACAGAATTAAAGTCAGACTCGCTTATGCCAAGCATCAGTTTAAGAGGATTTAATTGCATAATCGTTACTATTGCGGGAGCTCCCCCAGTAGGAGCAAGTAAAAAGATTTCTCCGTCGTTCAATCTTTTGGCTGTAACCACACCAGAAAATGGAGCTCTGAACTGTGTATTGGTAAGCAGAAGATTATACGACTTTTCGGCGGATTCATAATTAGCTTTTACCTGGTCAAACTGTGACTGTGAAACTGAACCGTTTTCGTAGAGAGGCTTAATTCTTTCGTAATTATCTTTTGCTAATTGATACTGAAGTTTAGCCTGAATTAACTGAGTATCATCCATCTGAAAAAGCAGATCACCTTCTTTCACAAAGCTCCCTTCTTCAACAAAAATCTTTTCTACTCTACCTGTCGTTTGAGCCCCTAAATTTGCTTCCTTCCAGGGCTGCAAAGTTCCCACCAGTTCTATTTCTCTTTCAATACTGGACTTAACCACTTTTGTTACTTCCACAGGAATCGGTCGATCGGTTTTAACTTCTTCTTTTTTTGAAGAACAACCTGCAAGTCCTACAAATAAAAGAAGTAATAAAGCCGGCACAATTTTATTCGATTTCATTTTATTTCTCCTTGATTTCATAATTAAAACTTTTACCCGTTAATTCGTGCAGATCGGCAAGAGCAGAGTGAAAATCGTAGATAGCCTGAAGTCGATTTAACTTAGCCTGCCTTAAAGCAAGTTCGGCGTCATTTACTTCGAGCTGTGTACTCAGTCCGTTTTCGAGTCTTGTTTTAGCAATTTCGTATCCTTTTTGTGCTTGCTCGACTGTCTTTGACTGAGCCTGGATTCTTTTCACTGCTTGCGATATATTATAAATAACGCTACTGATCTGAGTTTTTATTGCTTTTAAATATCCTTCCTTTTGCTCAGTAGCCTGGTTGAGAGAAATTTCAGCCTGCTCAACAAGCGCATCTGTTTTAAAGCCATTGAATATCGGCAGTTGAACCTGTACCCCAACCAGGAAAGTTTTTACCCATTTATAATCCTGAAATTTGAAATCATTGGACTGCGTTTGGTATTGATAGTTACTGAAAGCTGCCAGAGACGGGAAATAAGCAGCTTTTTGAAGCGATACACTTTTTTGACTTATTTCAACCTGTTTGTTGAGAAGTTCGAGCTGCGGATTATTTTTCATTACATCCTCAAGCACTGAATTGTAATCTGGAAGAATATAATTTTCATCGTACAATAGTTCACCTGTAACATCGATATTTTTCGAAGCGTCCAGACCAATTGTTACTTTAAGACCATCGAGCGCCAGTTTATAACTGTTTTCAGCCTGTAATACGGTTGGTTTTAAATTTTCAACCTGAACTTCAGCTCGCAGTAGATCATAGTCCGACATGAGTCCCTGAGCATTTAGTTTTCTTATATTTTCAAGATTATCCTGTGCATTTTTTAAGCTTTGCTGCATAACAACTTTATATTCACGTGCGAGCAAAACACCGAGAAACGATTTTTTTACGTTAGCAACTGTTTTAATTTCGATATTGCGTAAATTAACTTTTGCGATATCAACGCCCAGCGATGCGGTTTTCGTACCCTCGATTAACGAGAGCGAAAAAATCGGTAAGCTAAGGCTGACTGCCGCATTGTAAGAATTGTCCGACCCAATTTCTAGCGTTGGACCGAAAGGGGAGCCGGGCGGTAAAAAGATAACCGGTTTATTGATATATCTCTGATACTGCGCGCTTGCGTCAATTTTGGGATAATATCCACTTACTGTTTCCCTGAACTTTTCTTCCGATTTGTTAACTTCCATGCGCGCAATTTTAACATTCGGATTGTTCTCGAGGGCTAATTTAATAGCCGCATCAATATCGAGCAAAAGTCTTTCATTAGCTTGACCAAATGCAAGACTCGTCGATAGAAATATTATCATCCAGATTTTTTTCACTTCTGTCCTCTTTTTTTGTTAATAAACTTATTTATTTGGTAAATCGAGTTCTTTCAACTTTTTCCTTCCTTCATCAGTAAGAATACCTTCAAAAATTATCCTGGAAAAATAGATGTGAGCATTCTTTTCTGTAATCGGAAGCTCCTTAATCACTTCGGGAGTTATAATGTTGTGAACTGATGAAATCATAATAGCAACGAGATCGTGAAGTATATCATTCCTGAAGAATCCGCTTTTGGTTCCTTCTTCTAATATTTTGATAATGCGACTGTGAGCTTGTTCTTTTCGATATTCTTTCATCTCGGCCCAAATTTTGGGATGGTTATGAACCAGATCTTTAATCATATTGCCTTCGAAACGGGCTGAATTTTTGGTTACATATTCCATTAGCCGTTTCAGTTTTTCGAAAAAGTCGATGGTTGTATCTTTGAAGAGTTCGTCGAAAAATGTTTCAAAATCGATTTTTATTTTTTTTATTACTTCGCGGAGAACATGCTCTTTATTTGAAAAATATTTGTAGAGAGTTTTTTTACTTATGCCCAAATCGGCAGCAATCTCTTCCATTGTAACTTTGCTAAAGCCGTATTTCTGAAATTTTTCTTCAGCTACGGTCAAAATCCGCTCATGTAATTCTAAATTATCACTCAAAATAACACCTTCAGTCTTATTCTTTGGAAACGAAATTTGTATAAATCGTTTCCCAAATATATCTTCTCTTTCTGTTCCTGTCAAGCTTATTTTTCAAATTCACATATGAAAATTGAAAAATAGTTGAGTTATCAAGAATTGAAAATCGGTAAACAGACCGTATTTATCGGCAACAGTTCAGAAAATCACCATTTTTAACGATTTGAAATTAATTTTTAGTTCCATTAGGATATTAATAATAAATTACCTATGTTTGTTTTTGAAAGACAGTTGATATCGAAGTTTACTCAAGAAGTAATAGCAAATCGCTTAATCTCTCAGAAGTAGTTCCATAGCACCTGTCATAAACACAATACACAACAAATTAAAAAGGAGCACTGTTATGGCAGAGCGCAAAATCGGAACTGTTAAATGGTTTAACAGCTCAAAAGGTTACGGATTTATTACACAAGAAAAGGGCGAAGATGTATTCGTTCATTACCAAGCAATTGTAAGTCAGGGTTATAAAACATTAGACGAAAATGACAGAGTTGAATATAGCATAACTCAGGGTCCAAAAGGTCTACAAGCTGCCAATGTTAAGGTAATATAAAATAAATTCTAAGCCTCGCTCATGCGAGGCTTTTTTAATTACACCTTCCCAAAATTTTAAACATGGACACAAATTTTTATTTTTTTCAAATTTAATTATTCGTTTGGATATAAAAGAATAATTCATTATGTTAGCAACCGTAAGACAGTTGTTTTAGAAGTATACGAAGTAGTAGAAGCATCCCGCTCGAACCCTCAGTAGTTCTTAACCTCTGTCGAAAAAATAAACGTATTTACAAATTTATTTTAAGGAGCATCTGTTATGGCAGAGCGCAAAACAGGATCTGTTAAATGGTTTAACAGTTCAAAAGGTTATGGATTTATTTCACAAGAAAACGGCGAAGACGTTTTTGTTCATTATCAGTCGATTGTAGGCGAAGGCTACAAGACATTGAATGAAAACGACAAAGTTGAATTCAGTGTTACTCAGGGTCCGAAAGGTCTACAAGCCTCTGAAGTGAAAGTAATTCGATAAGCAAATAAAAACCAAAAGCCCCCGTTTTTACGGGGGCTTTTTTTATCCCTTCTATTTAACCTCGAATAGCGAATCAGGTAAACCAGTATTAATTTCAATTGTACTTACGTTTAATTCGATCGACTGCGGACCGAAACTTTGTATGTACTTAAACGGATATTTAACCCCATTGACTTCTTTATAATCGCTCATATCGGTAGTTTGAGTAAAACTTCCCTGAGGCGTCGAAATTGACGTTATGCTCCTTATAAGCAGCCACGTTTCCGGATCGAAATACTGTGTTGTTTTCTTTCCTCCAGCGGAAGTTAATACTACTCGATAAGCGTCTTTGCCGTTGATGTTTTCCATACCGGTTAGCTCGGGAGTAATTCCATACTTAGAATAATCGAGAACGGCATCGAGAGCTTCGTTTTTAAGGGATTCGAGCTGATCGCCCTGAAGATCTTGTTTCTGTCCCATTACCTCCACATAACCTTTATTCCCGTCGAAAACGGTCTTTTGTTTAAATACTCCTGCGTCAACTTCCTGATATAATTTGTTCGGGTATTTTTGATAAAGTGTCACACTTACATTCATTCCCTGCATAGAACCGTTCATCTTAATCATTCTATCTTTAACTGCGGCAAGCTTATCGGCTCCCCCAATTGCATTGACGTAATTTTTAATTATCTGCTCGGCAGTTAAGCCTTCTGGTATTTTACTGAGTGAAGGGTCGTATGGATTGCCGTTGATGTCGTAATATTCAATTTTGTTTGTAACAGTAAACTTTTTCAGTTTTTCGGCCACTTCGTCGGCGCTTCCAACAACCAGTATATAAGCATTATTCGGTTTGATGTATTTTTTTGCAGTATTAAGAACGTCATCAACAGTAACAGCCGCGAGATTTTTCAAATAATTTTTGTAATAATCTTTGGGAAGATTGTAGCGCACCGTGTTGATAGCAAAACGAGCAATTGTTGCTGGGTTTTCCAGGTCTCGTATAAAATTTCCACTTAAATAATTTTTGGCTTTTTTCAGTTCGTCTTCGGATACTTTCTCGTTCCGTATTCTTTTCATTTCTTTAAGGATCTCGGCAACTGCGCTGTCGGTTACGCTATTGCGCACTTGAGCAAATGCAAAGAAGGTTCCAACTATCGGATCGGAACGGAGTATGGAATAGGCGCCATAAGTATAAGCTTTATCTTCACGTAGATTCATAAATAATCTTCCTGTAGCGCTACCTCCTAAAATTAAATTAGTTACAGATGCTTTTATTGCATCTTCGGCTCCGACCTGTAGTTCTATTGGGTAACAAACCGATATAACGGATTGTACAGAATTTGCTCTGTCGACCATTGCAACTTTTGTAATAAGCGGGGATTTGGGTGTATTGTACTTATAATTTGGAACATCTCCTTTTTGCCAGCCGCCAAGATTTTTTTCTACCAGTTTTTTTGCTTCTTTAAGTGTAATATCTCCAACAATAGCCAGATAAGAAATATTCGGTTTGAAAAAAGTTTGATAGTAATTTTTGCACTCCTCCAGACTGATGGCCTTAAGAGTTTCTTCGGTTTCAAGTTCCCCGTAGGGATGTTCTTTTCCAAACATAAGAACGGAACGAAGTCGTTCTGCAATTGCATCTGGCTCGTCTTTAGATGCAGCTAAAGCAGAAATCATTTGTTTTTTAATCTTATCGAGTTCCTCCTGCTTGAATTCCGAATTCAAAATAACATCTGCCATAATTTCGAATATTTTATCTTTATATTTTGAAAGAGCCGATGCTGTTATATTATCTGCCGATGTCGAAAACGAAGCGCCCAGATAATCGATTTCTTCGTCAAGTTTGTCTTTTGTCCTATTTTTTGTTCCGGTACGCAGCAATTCACCGACGGCTTCAACATATCCTTTTTGATCTTTTTGGAGAACTGGATCGGAATCCACTTGTAAGTAAAAAGTTACTCGGGGTAGTTTATGATTTTCCACAACAAACACTTTAAGACCGTTCGACAGCTCGAACGACTCGTACTGCCCGATTTGAATTTCGGGTGCAGGTCCCGCTTCAGGTAGTCGGCTTCTGTCGACCTGCGCAAAAGTGGAAACCAATCCCGCAACTAATAAAAGCGCAATTATCTTCTTAAACATTTTATACTCCATTAATTTTTATTTCTTTTCCATTGATTTGGGCAAATAGTAAAGCACTACTCTGTTGTCTTTTGTAAAGTATTTATTCGCCACACGTTTAATATCCTCGCGAGTAACTTTCATGTAACGTTCGATCTCTGTGTTTATTAGATTCGGGTCGCCAAAATATACCAGATAATCCGCTAAGTTTTCTGCAATACCTGCGACTCTTGAATTCTGATTGACAAAATCCGATTCAATCTGGTTGCGCACTTTCTGAAATTCGTAGTCGCTTATCAATTCTTTTTTTACCTTATCGATTTCTGATTCGATTGCTTTTTCCAGTTCTTCAGCGTTAATCCCAACATTGGAAAGACCATAAACGATAAAAAGCCCTGGGTCTTCAAGCGACAGAGGTATGGAACCAACTGCAAGAGCCATCTGCTTTTTGTCTTTAATTTCTTTTTGAAGCCGAGCACTTTCTCCGCCAGACAATAATGTTGTAAGTAGACGCAATGCATAGTAATCTGGAGTCCCCTGTTCAGGTATATGATAAGCATAAACTACCATTGGAAGTTGAACATTGTCATAAACTACTTCTCGTATCTCTTTTTGTTGAGGCGGTTCAACTACGTCGGGTCGCGGAATTGTTTTATTACCCTTCGGAATCTCACTGAAATATTTATCTACTAACTTTTTTGTTTTCTCAATATCGATATCTCCAGCAATTGAAAGGGTGGCATTCTCAGGCACATAAAATGTTTTATAGAATTCGATAAATTCCTCCAGCTTTGCCTGATCGATATACTGTACGCTTCCGATAGGTATCCATCTATACGGATGAACTTTATAAGCATTGCTGAATATTTTTTCGAGCAATGAACCGTAAGGACGATTTTCATAGCTTTGTTTTCGTTCTTCTTTTACTACTTTTCTTTGTGTTTCCACGCCTATGCTATCGATTTTCAAATGGAGCATTCTTTCGGACTCGAGATAGAGTCCCAGTTCAAGCTGGTTCGAAGGGAGGATTTCATAATAAAATGTCCTGTCGAACGAAGTATTTGCATTCAGCTGGCCTCCTGCAGATTCCACAATTTTAAAATATTCTCCCCTGCCGATATTAGGTGAACCCTCGAACATCAAGTGCTCGAAAAAGTGCGCAAAGCCCGTTCGTTCAGGGTCTTCGTTTTTGCTTCCGACGTGATACAATACTGTAACCGCTACAATCGGAGTCGAATTATCCTGATGTAGAATAACGTTCAAACCATTATCGAGTTTATAATGAACAAACTCGATCTTTTTAGTTTGAGCTGTTATAAATCCAGCAATCAGAAAAAGAATTAAAAATGAGATGTGTCTTTTCATCGATTCTCCATTAATAAATTGGGATGATGTTCTATAATTAAGTCCTCTTAGAAAATAATACAAAATTTTATTTATATTAAATAAAAAAAACTCTAACTTGCCCACGGTGACTAAATGGAGAAAAAAATTAATAATAACTTAACAATTTTTTTGAAGAAAAGGCCGTTTAAAATTGCAACTCGCTATTTTCTTGTCTCATCAACTTTTACGGTCATCTCAATCCTTCTGACTTTCACTATTGAAACTGACGCCTATACATTAAAAATAGCTGCAATAACACAAGCAGTAGCTTATATACTCCTTACAGCATTGATACTTTATTATCTTCTCCAATACGACACAAAACAAATACTGCAGCAAAACGAAGAATTGATTGAACAAGAGAAGAGATGGAATTATGCTTTTGAAGGGGCAGGCGATGGTGTCTGGGATTGGAACTTAAAAACAAACGAAGTCTATTTCTCAAAAAACTGGAAGACCATGCTTGGTTATAAAGAAGACGAAATAAAAAACTACTACACGGAATGGGAAAGTCGACTTCACCCTGACGATAAAGAATTTGTTTTAAAAAAGCTAAACGATTATCTGGCAGGCAAATCGGAGATGTATTCGGTAGAAAGTAGATTGCGCACAAAAGATGGTTCCTACAAATGGATACTGGATCGTGGTAAAATTTTTGAGTGGGATTCAGATGGTAAACCTCTCCGCATGATCGGCACTCACACCGATATTTCTGAATTAAAAAAGTTGAAAGAAGAAAAAGAATATTTACTCAATCAGCTACAATTGGAATTCGAAAGAATGCCAATTGGCATGATACTACTTAATAGCGACTTTACCGTTAAAGACTGGAATCCTTCAGCTGAAAATATTTTCGGCTACAAAAAAGAAGACATAATAAATAAAAAAATTCACGACTTCATTACGCTGCCGGAAAATCGCAGTGCAATTGAGAATCAAATCAATAGTTTGATTAAGCAAAACGATACTCTCCAATCAACTGAAATTAATGTTACTAAAAATGGAAAACAGATTATATGTGAATGGTACAACACTCCACTCTATGATCATAGTAGAAAGTTTAAAGGGTTGATGTCGATGGTGATCGATGTTACTGAAGTAAAAAAACAAGAAGAAGAAGTTTCTCGCAACAAAGAATTGCTAAACCGTATACTCGATACAAGTCCCGTCGGAATAATATCAGTTAATCAGGATGGAATAATTACTTTTGCAAACGAAGCTGCTCACGACATCCTATCATTCGATAAAGAAAATCTGATAAACAAATGTTGTCATTCTATTGAATTCAATTTTTATACTGCCGAAGGAGAACTGCTTGCAGAGATTGAATATCCATTTAATATAGTGAAGAGACGTGGCGAAATAATAAGAGATAAACTTTATGGTTATAAAAGCGCCGAAGGGTTTAAAATTCTGTCGGTCAATTCGACTCCGTTAAGAAGCCACCATGACAAATTCGAAGGGGTTGTTTGTACAATTGAAGATATAACCGATCACTATAAAATTGAAAATGCGCTCAAAGAGAGTGAAAAAAAATTCAGAATTTTATTTATGAATAATCCGCACCCGATGTGGATCTACGACGTCGATACGATGAAATTTATTGAAGTAAACGATGCGGCAATTTTTCACTATGGTTATTCAAAAGAAGAATTTCTAAGTATGAAATTAACAGATATCCGCCCAGAAGAAGATATCCCTTATTTAATTCGAAGCGTACGCGAGGATACCGAGATTACACAGCGACATCGTGGGTGGCGTCACCGCAAGAAAGACGGTACTATTATATACGTTGAAATCAGTTCACACGCACTGCCACATACTTTAGGAGGAAATTATCGACTAGTAACTGCCATTGACATAACCGAGCAATATCTGGCAGAAAAAGCACTGCAGGAAAACGAAGAGAAATTCCGCATCTTGACCGAAACAACTTCGAGTGCAATATTTATTTATCAGGACAATAAATTTGTTTATCTCAATCCTTACACAGAAATAATTACTGGTTATTCAAAAGACGAATTGATGGAAATGGAGGTCTGGAATCTAATTCATCCTGATTTCCGGGATGAAGTAATGAAAATAGGAATAGCGCGGCTTGAAGGCAAAGCAGTACCTAACAGGTACTCTTTTAAAATAATTACAAAAGACGGAACGGAACGTTGGATAGAACTTTCAGCAGGTACAATTCTATACAAAAACAAACCTGCGGCAATCGGAACTGCATTCGACATTACTGTAATGAAAAATGCAGAAACAATATTGAACGAATCGAGAGAGCGATACCGACAGCTCGTATTGCACATGCAAACATTAAGAGAATCCGAACGGGCAGCAATTGCGCGCGAGATGCACGACGAATTAGGACAATTATTAACTTCTCTTAAAATGAACCTCTCAATTATAAAAAGAGATATCGTTGAAAAAAAAATTCAGGATATAAACACAATTATTACCGAACTCGATTCAATGTCGGGCGTAATCGACAGAGCGGTAGCAGGTGTAAGAAAAATGATAACAGAGCTAAGACCCGAAGTTCTGGACAAACTTGGATTGATACCCGCTATCGAATGGCTGGTTGAGAATTTTAAGAAGACAACAAAAATCGACTGCTCATATAAATTTTCTGATGAATCGATACAACTTGACTCAGATAAAGAACTGGTAATTTTCAGAATCATACAGGAAGCTTTAACAAATATCAGCAGGCACTCAAAAGCCACAAAAGTAAGCGTATCGTTAACTAAGAAAGAAGGTTCGATACATCTAATTATTAAAGATAACGGGGTCGGCTTCGATAATAAAATGCTGGCTGACAAAAAAACATTTGGTTTAATGGGCATGCAAGAAAGAGCATCTTCGATAGGTGCCACTTTTGAAATCGAAAGCAAAAAAGGACAGGGCACTGTCATTAAGTTAGTCCTATGATGGATGTCATCAATGACTTTACTTTTTACATAAAATAACCTTAAATTAAAATCACAATTAAGGTTAGCTATGTTAACTATATATATAGCCGACGACCATTCATTGATCAGAGAGGGAATTAAGAATCTTATCAAACACGAATCCGGTATGAAAGTAATCGGGGAAACCGGAAATCCATTCGATATCATTGATGATATATTAAAATTAAAGCCAGACATTGTTATACTCGATCTGGCAATGCCAGGCAAAAGCGGTCTTGATGTACTCAAAGACATTAAGAATATTTCACCGAAAACAAAAGTGCTGGTTATGACCATGATGCCTGAGGATCAGTTTGCCAAAAGAACATTAAAGGCAGGTGCTTCCGGATATATTACAAAAGATTCTGCAGTCGACGAAATAATTAATGCAATCCACAAAATATCTGCAGGTAGAAAATATATCTCACAATCACTCGCTGAAAAGTTAGCTGAAGATCTGGAAGACAAAAAAACAAATAAAGAACCATTAGAACTTTTATCTGACCGTGAAATACAAATTCTTAAATTAATTTCTTCAGGCAAACCGCAAACTGAAATTGCCCGCGAACTTAATCTCAGTGTTTCGACTGTAAACACTTACCGCAGTCGCATGCTCGATAAATTAGGTCTCAAGTCTACAGCTGAACTCATTCGATTTGCACTTCAACATCAATTAAATGAATAATCTTGTAGGAATATTACGACACCATTTTGATTGATTTTACTACTTTTTTCCTTCTCTCAGAGCTTTATATTTAATTTTAACTAAAAGAATCGTGCACATAATTTCTAAGCCTATTATGAAAAGAGTTCTTATAGTAGACGATTCCTCCATTGTTCGACAAAATCTTAAAAAGATTATCGATTCGATTGATGGCATTGAACTTTACGGTGAAGCCGAAGATTATCAATCTGCCATCGAAAAAATTAAAAATGAGATGCCCGACATTTTGATTCTCGATATTAATCTGGGTGAAAAAAGTGGAATTGATATCCTGTATAAAATTAAAAACAGATCTAACTCTGAGCCGATTGTAATTATGTTTACAAATTACACAGACCCAATTTTCAGAAAAGCTGCAAAAGATGCAGAATATTTTTTTGACAAGTCAACTGAAATTGATAAGTTAATAACTACTCTACAAGAATTAGGCAAGAACTGTATAGATTAGTAGTAATTTTACTACTTTCTTAATTGACGTTTTTTGACATAAAAATAACTTTTTTACTATTTGAGGATTTTTATTTGTTCTTTAAGTTGCTGGAAAAATTTTCGTTGCGTATATGAGATTGCTTGTTTTCGAATACTCAAATGATATCAGGAAAATAATTGCTAAACAAATTGAGTTGATAAATTCAAATGCAGATATTATTTTGACCAAGAATCTTTACGGAACCGTTAAAGAATTATCCAAAAGTTCTTTTGATATTATAATAATAGATGGCGATAGCACCGAAGGAGAATTAAAGAAAGTAATCGAACTGGCAAGAGCTAAAAAAAACGACACTGTTATTATGCTTCTGACATCTTATGATATACCAATATTAAGGAAGCGATTTTTCGATTTAGGTATCGATTATAATTTCGACAAGCTGAAAGAATTTGATAGTTTTTTGAAAATACTTAGAACTGTTATTACCGATATTGAAGAAAAAGAAAGAAACAAAGCAGTGTAAAAATTTTTCTCAACTTAGCATTATATTTTTTTATTCTGTTCTTTTTATATTTGTCTCGGTAAATAAATTATAACTCAACTAGAAAGATTTTAACACCCTCAACTACTATATAGAGGGGAGCATGCTCAGAGAGATGTTTTGCCCTCGACATCTCTTTCCTCCGCTTCCCTCTATCCCCTTCCTAATTTGTAAATTATTTTTGCAATTAAGCACAGACAGTACATATTGAATTTTAGGCAAAATTAAGTATAAAATTCTATTTGAAGCTTATTGCGGTTAAATGCTGCAGCATTCGGATAAATGCTAGCAGAAAATTTAACATAGGAATCTCTAAAAAAATCCTACTTAATTATAGTTTCTTTCCTTTTCTCAATACTGGATTCTTTTTGCCCACATGTTATTGCATTGATAACTAAGCAATTCAAATGAAAAAGTATTTTTCCTCTATTAATCATTAAAAAGAAGATAAGATATAATTATTTCGCCAGATCTCAGTCAATAAAATAGAAACTATCGAGAAGGAATAATTATCAAGAAGTGATTATCAGCTAATCAAAAAAGTATTATCGTAAATGAATGTGGAATATAAATTTTATACCTATCTGAATTTGCAAACTCTTTCCGTTGAGCGAAATCGCAAAACTATTGAAGATGAATTGTTTTAACTAACCAACCAATACTTTTATTTAACTCTGTAATCTACTCTGCACCGCCTGATAAGGATCCCGATAAATACCAGCATATGTAGAATATCTTAAATTATGGCATGTGCATTTATTGAAAGACACCCAGCTGCTTATTTGTTTATACACAAAACTTCTGCCAATAATAATGAAAAAATATTAATCGATAAGTAGTCTTATATACTTTAAAAAAGTGCTTTTTTTTCGATAATAGCAACAGTCATATAATTACTTAATGGAGTTTATATGAAATTGAGTTTAAAAATTCAATTTTTACTAGCTTCGATTATTGTAGCAATTTTTATTTTGCTTCTTTACACAGGTGTATATTCATTCCTTACAGAGATTAATCAATACACATCAAAAAATGATATAAATGGAGTAAGAGTTGTAATCGAAAATTTTCAAAGCAATTTTTTGTCGATGATTATATTGTCAATACTTGTTGCGTTATTGCTTGGACTCTTCTTTATTAAGACCGTTTTGAAAAAATTGTCCTCAATACAAACACGACTTCATAAAATTTCAAATTATGATTTTTCATCAGAAGCTGAGGAATACCGATTAAAAGACGAACTTCATTTCATCAACAAAGATCTATATAAAGTTCAAAGAGTATTTAGCCGTTTTGTTAGGAATACAAATTTAATAGTCGATGTTTTTTTCAAACTTCGTTCGGAAAAAAGTACTGATGGAATATTAGAAAAGCTTGCTGACCTAACTTTGGAAATCTTCGACGTTAAATATGTGGCAATTTCTGTTTTTGATGAAAAAAATAAAGTTAAAAAATTTATCACACGTGGAGTAAGCGAGGAAATAAAACAAAAGATTGGGAAATATCCCGAAGGGAAAGGACTGCTCGGATATATCCATCAAACTCGTGAAACGTTAATGTTGGATGACCTATCTAAACATCCCAAATCATATGGTTTTCCCGCAAATCATCCACAAATGAAGACACTTTTGGCCATACCTTTGATACACGAAAATAAAAGTTATGGTAATTTATATATTTCCGAAAAGAAAGACGGAACACCTTTCAATAATGACGATAAAAAGTTTCTCGAAATGGTTGGTATTATCGCAGTTAATAGTATAATAACATTTGAGTTTGTAGAATATATATCAAAGCGAAATAAAATATTAAAGAAGGAAACCGAAATAATAAAAGAAATCATGAATCAGTTAGCAGATAGAGATTTTACTGTCGATTTAGAGTACACATTAGAAGATGAGAACAATCAAATTATTGTGGAAAACTTGCAGTTTATGGTCAATTCACTACGTGATGTTTTGCAGCATGTAAGAGAGGTTACAGATAATTTGGCTTCAGCTACAAGTCAAATTTCAGCAACAACAGAAGAACTTTCTGTAACATCAAAAGAACAGTCATTACAAATTAACGATGTTGCAGCAGCTGTGTCTCAAATGGATTCTGCAATACAATTGAATGCTGAAAACGCAATCCAAACAGCTGATAAAGCAAAAGATAATGAGGATATCGTTAAAGGAAGTATTTTAGAAATTGGTAAAACAATTGACAAAGTAAAACAAATTGCAGATTTCGTTCAATCCACAGCACAAAAACTTGAATCTCTGGGGAAATCTACAGAATCAATCACAGGCATTCTCCAAGTAATTGATGACATAGCTGAACAGACCAATTTGCTAGCATTAAATGCGGCAATTGAAGCCGCACGTGCTGGCGAACACGGACGTGGCTTTGCCGTTGTGGCTGACGAAGTTAGAAAATTAGCCGAACGATCCTCGAAGTCAACAAAAGAAATCGGTAAAATTATTTCTGATATACAGAATGAGACACGAAAAGTTGTTGAAACAATGAATCGAGGGAATAAAGAGGTCGCAGAAATTATTCAATTAACAGAAAATTCCGAGAAATCATTATCAAAGATTCCAGAAAACATTAATAAGGTTGTTGAATTGATCTCCCAGATTGCTGCAGCAAACGAAGAACAGTCTGCTACATCAAAACAGGTTTCTGCCAATGTTGAAAATATCTCTGGAATAATTGGTGAATCTGCTCATGCAGTTGAACAGATTGCCGAAGCATCTAACGATTTGACCAGACAGGCTGTTAACCTTCAAGAACTGCTAAACATGTTTAAATTATCAAAAACTGACAAACATTATACGAACAAGCAAATAACAGGCAGTAATATTAAGATTGATACTTTCGATTTCTCGGCCGCAAAGCTTGCTCATCGTCAATGGAAGATTAGATTGCAAAATATTATTCGTGGCAAAGAAACAGTTGATCCAAAAGTTGCAGGAAACTATAAAGGCTGCTCGCTTGGCAAATGGTATTATGGCCCCGGCTCAATTAATCTTCGCCATGACCCCGATTTTAAGGAACTTGAAAACTGGCATATTCAATTACATAAACTTGCAGAAGAAATTGTACACGATGTAATCAACGACAAAAAGAATGAAGCGAAAAATAAATTAGTGGATATTGAAAGATTAAGTGAGAAAATCGTAAGTCTTCTGGATTCACTTGAGATAAAATCAATGAAAAAGAATGTGTCGGTGTTAAACTAATTCGACTTTATTAACAGATTTTGTTCCTTCTAAACCCAGCTTGATGAACAAAGATGTTTTTATGCGAGTAGGTTTCTCTCAAAATCGTTCATTCTAAGTAAGAACCGACTCTAAAATAACAGTGAATACTTCTATTGCAATTGTTGATTAGGAGAGCAAGTTTTAAATGCCAGGTGGCTTTGTTTTCAATTTTTCGACTAACTATTTTTAAGTCCATCTTACGCAAAAATTATGCGTCAATTTAGTTTGGAGCTTACACTTAATTTACGTTCTTCAATCTTTTCAAGTTTTTGAAATAGCATTCTTGAGTAAAACACCTATAATTTCTAACGTTATTGCAAGGTTCTTTAACATAACTTAATTTTTGTAAGTTCTTCGTGTGCAAATGACTAAGTTCAATTACAAATCAAAATAGATTTTAAGATAGAAATGCTGGTTATTATTTCTCCGATTATCTGTCATATTTTTTGAGGAATTATAGAGATAGGACATTTCGAAGAAGAAATCCCTGATTGGCTCATATTTTATACTAAGTAATACTAAGTCGTTTCCATATCTGATGCCATCGAGAAAATCAATGTATTTTGGGTCGATATCCTGACGATGTGACACCAGTGGATCGCCACCTGCATTAAAAACCAGATTGCCGAGTGCGTCATAAATATTTTCACCGCTTCTAATGTACCTATATTCAGCCTCGAATCTCAATTTCCTGTTTACATTATAAGTCGTCCTTAGAAGTAATTCGTCCGAATTTGGTCCGATACGATGCCCGAGCAATTGACTGTGAGCCGTATAAGAATTCTTTAATGTTATATGAGAATAAACATAGGGTCTGATCTTCGTGTATTCAACAATAAGCGATAAGTCATCGAGCCCCAAGGGCGAATACCAGAAAGCACCAAGTTGATAAGCCGTTTTATTAGAATAGAGATTCAACTCCTGCAGATGAGAAAGGATGTTTTCATCGAGAAAAAATGTCCCTTGCAATTCGAGATTTCGAATGAATTTTGTCTGTAAATCGAGAAAAAGAATCCCATTATCCCTGTCCTGCAACGACATTTCTTCGAATTTATAGAATGCAAAAGGATTTAAATATGCCAGGTCGAGACTTCTGCCAGTATAAACTACAGTCTCGCCAATGCCAGCATCAAACAAACCAGGAAACGAAAATGTACATTTATTATAAGCAATATATTTTGTGTAATTGAGCGACCGATCCTCGTGAAATTCACCTATAGTAGAACCGTGTAATGAATAAAAATTGAGAATTCCGTAGTGGAAATTCATTCTTATAAAATCAACATAAGGATGGTTACCTGTAAGAACAAGTGGTTCACCATAACCATATCCCAGTCGAATTTTTTCCCTGCCAATTTGAAAGCTTAAATCCATCCCCTCGGCTGGTTCAGTATCATAACGCAAATACCCTTCCGTAAAATCGTAATTCGAAACATTTTCAATATTTTCATAAAATTTGAAATTGTAATTCAGTCGTGGATCGAATATCGGCGCTTTCCCAGATGAACCCCAGACCCCGCCTTTCTGTACCGTCATGCTGTATCCCAATTTCCCAAAGAGAGTTCCCCGTACACGGAATCCAATATCGAATAATTCGGAGTTATTGATTTTAGGTTCGATGAGTTGTCCGTGCATAGCGCGTCCAAGAATCTCGATATAAAGATTCGCATTATTATCTTTATACAAAAAAGTATTCTTGACTTTATCTTCGAACAAACCTTTTAATCCAGCTCCGTCAATCAGGCTAATAGAATTTGATTGCATTGCATCAAATTCATCAGTGAACTTTTCAAGCAACCCCAATTCTGTTACTGAAAGTTGATCCTTTTTTTCACGTATTTTCTCCAGAAAATTCCAGACTTCTTTTCTCGATAAATTTGGATTATCTTCATAAATATTGTCGAGCAGATTTTTGACCTTCATTTCTTTCAAGAAAATATAGACGGGATGGTCTAACGGAACATTCTCCTGTTGAGAAAAAAGTGGCAAAGCAATAAGAAATAATAATACAATTTTACGCTTCATAGTTTATTAGACATCTTCTATTTTGGGACGTAAAAATTTGTTATATAAAAGTAAGCCTGCAATTGTGGCCAGTCCAATTGAACTGAAGATGAGCCACAATATTTGAGGATTTTTCAGATTGTCGACAAAATGGACATAAAGACTTGCGCCAAGAACTCCTCCAATCCCGCTCCCAATAACTCCGTATAAAAATGCGTAACCTAAATAAAGCGCTTTCTTATCTTCAGGGGCAATTAGTCCCACATAACTGATGAATTTTGGATGCGCAGTCATCTCGCCTATGGAGAAAATAAATATTCCAAGGATAAAAACATACGGGTGAGTTGAGATTGCAAGTATTGCCATTCCGATAGTACCAAGTGCAATGCCGGCAATCATCGTAGGCAATGCCTTCTTGTTTTTAACCAGATTCGAAATAAAAATTTGCAGCAAAATAATTGTACCTGCATTAATGACTGTAACGTGCTCGACGTCAAACTTCCAATCTGGATTGGCGACGAAGATACCAAGTACAGAATTTACAAGATTGTTCACCGGCGTTGTATCGACATATTCTCTCACATACCAGAGCACAGTATCAAACTGCTGGAAATAGAGGATCCAGAAACCCGAATAAATAACAATCATAATAACGAATCTAAAATCTCCCAGAACTTTTACCATATCGAGAAGAACCTGTGCAAGAGATTTAGTGTTACTCGGCTTTTCGGGTTCTTTGTATACAAAAATATTTAGCAGTATAAGCCAGCCGGTGCCTATTGCAGCCATTATAAAAATATACGACCACGAAATTTGTTTTAAAGTTGGAACCAGTATAAGAGGAAACAAAAATGCGCCGAGATTAATCGTCCAGTAAAAGATTCCAAAAGCAAGTGTGGAGTTTGATTTATCCGTAGTGCGAGCAATCGTACCCGATATAATGGGCTTAAAAAAACCGGCGCCTATTGCCATTAAAATCAAACTTGCAAAGACCAGTCCATACGATGTAAAAAGAGATGTAAGGAAATAACCACTGCTCATAAGTACGAATGCAAACATTAATGTTTTTTTATAACCGAACCGATCGGCAATTGCACCCGAGAGAATCGGTAGAAAATAGAGGAGGGGTGTAATCGTACTTTTAATAATCCCGACACTTTCTTTTGAAAATCCCAGTCCACCTTCGTTGTGGCTGATAACCAGATAGACAGAAAGCACCGACATAACACCATAATAAGATCCACGTTCAAAAAATTCCATAGTAATTACAGTCCAGAAATTACGCGGGAATTGAGCGAGAGTTTTTTTGAAAGACATAAATTTCCTTACTATATGATAAAATTTGTACCCCCGGCGGGAATCGAACCCACATCTCGAGCTCCGGAGGCTCGCGTTCTATCCTTTGAACTACAGGGGCATTTTTTTCTGATTCCAAAATAATAAATTTGTCCTTAACTGAAATTATATTTTCATTATTTGTTTTCTATGTATATATTATCTCTTGTCGCTAAAACTATTTTTTTGATATCATTTTAAATAAGAGGAATTTATGTCCAAGACGATGAAAAAATTAGTCGATGATGTAATTACGTCGTTAAAGAAGCTTCCTGAACCCGGCAAAAAGAGCGGCTCGTTCTGGGACTTCATGAAAAGCCAGCTAACCGAAGAAGGCGAGTGGGAACAAAAACATATACAAACCATCGAAAAAGAAATCGACAAGCTCCTTTCAAAGCTCGATAAGAAAAATATCGAAGAGTTATGGAGTGCCACTCCCGCAGCGGAAGATTCGATTGACGATAAACCTTCGGTCAAACAGATGAAGAGTGACATTAAAGATGAACTGGTAGGACAGGTTATGGATAGAATGGACGAGAATTATTCCAGGCGCGACTCTTTTTTCGCCGAAGAAGAAAATTACATCTCCGACGAGGACGAAGAAAAAGAAGAATCGGAAGACGAACCCCCGCTGGGTGACATCGGAAACATTGACATTGACGACGAAGATATTGATATCGATGATTTGCTCGACGATAATATTGAAGACGACGAAGATCTCTATTAAATTGGAATAAAAATGGAACTCGACATTTTTCAGGTAGATGCTTTTGCATCCGAATTATTCAGAGGTAATCCCGCTGCCGTTGTGCCTCTGGAAAAATGGCTGGACGACGATTTAATGCAAAACATTGCAGCTGAGAATAATCTCTCGGAAACTGCATTTTTCATAAAAGATGGGAATAACTATCGAATTCGCTGGATGACCCCCACTTCGGAAGTGCCACTCTGCGGACACGCCACGCTCGCCACTTCTTTTGTTATCTTTAATTTTTTTGAAAAAGAAGCAAATGTGTTAAACTTTATCTCGAAGAGTGGACCTCTTTCGGTCTTGAAAGAAAAAGACCTTCTGGTGCTCGACTTCCCTTCAAACAAGCCCCAACCAGTTAAAATGCCAGAAGGAATTATAAAGTGTTTCGGCAAAGAACCCGTTGAATCGTTAGAAAGCAGTTCTTTTCTCTTATTGATTTTTGACGACGAAGAATTTATCCGTAATTATATTCCCGACATCGAAGCCATCAAAAAATTTCATAAACATGGAGTAATTATTTCTTCAAGAGGGAAAGAAGTTGATTTCGTTTCAAGAGTTTTCGTTCCAAACGAAGGCATCAATGAAGATCCTGTTACTGGCTCTGCTCATACCGTTCTAACTCCTTACTGGTCCGAAAAATTGAATAAAAAATTGTTGACTGCATACCAGGTTTCAAAACGAGGGGGTAAATTAATCTGCGAAAACTCAGGAGAAAGGACAAAGATTAAAGGTAATGCAGTTCTTTATCTTAAAGGCAAAATTTATCTTTAAAATTATCACCTAAAAAAATTTTCGCATTGCGAAAATTTTGCACAAATATCATATCTTAATAGAGTCAATTTTAACCAATTAGATGAAGAAGCAGATATTATTTATTTTGTTACTTGTTGCATTAGTTTCGTGCGATGCTCCGCATTTAAATCCATTTGACCCCGATAACCCGGATAACAATTTCGGCTCGGTCGAGGGGAGAGTCTATTTATCCGGCGAATCCAAACTTCCAATTGCAAATGCCGTAGTTACTTTTTCGAATCAAAAAGTTTATGCACTTTCGGATTCTACGGGAAAATTCAAACTCGAAAATCTGGAGCTCTCTGAAGGATGGCTTTTTGTAGAAAAAGATGGCATGACAAAAGATTCGATTTTCATCAACTGGAATGCTGGTAAAAGCATCAAGAATCTGGAATTTCATCTTTCTTATAAAATTGGCTCTTTTGATGGTTATGTATACACAATAAATAATCAGCGACTTGCCAATGCCAAAGTTTACTGGAAGAACCAGAATAAATTTTCGTTAACCAATGAAGAAGGTTACTATTTAATTGATAACGTGCAAATGAAAGATGGATGGATCTATTTCGAAAAGAAGGGGTATGCTACCGACTCGGTTTACTTAAACTGGAATAATCAAAACAAAGTAAGAATTGAGAATTTAATACTGTTTCCTACCATCGGTCAACTGGATGGATATGTTTATTCAAGCTCGGGCAGCGAACTTTCCAGTGTAAAAGTATACTGGAAAAATCAGAATTTACTTGTACACACAAATTCTAATGGTTACTATAAATTCAACGAAATTTCTTTAGAGGATGGCTGGCTAATTTTTGAAAAGGAAGGTTACTTTTCGGATTCGATCTACGTAAGATGGAGTGGTGAAAAAATTAAGCATCTCGAGAACATAATTTTAGCTCCATCACTCGGTACAATAGACGGCTTTGTTTTTTCTGCGCCTCGTATTCCCGCTTCGAATGTGCGGGTGATCTGGACAAATCAAAATATTATTACTTATTCAAACTCGCTCGGATATTACAAATTATCTGGAATAACCATTAAAGATGGCTGGATTAAATTTGAGAAAAATGGCCTTGCCACAGATTCACTTTATATCGAATGGAATGGAAGCAACAATATAAGAGCACAGGAAAAAATCCTCAGTTATACTAAAGTACGACTTTATGGCTATGTTAGAACTCTCTCTTTACCACGCAAAGCTTTATCTGGAGTTAAAGTATTATGGAAAAATCAATCGATTGTAACTCAAACTAATTCTTCGGGTTACTATGAGTTCAAAGAAGTAGAACCTGAAAATGGATGGCTCTACTTTGAAAAAGAGGGCTACAGCAGCGATTCGCTTTATGTCGAATTCTCAAGTTCATCTTCTAAATTAGCCGACGACAAATATCTCAACTCGATTCCCGTTCTACAAAATCTGCAAATATATTCGAGCGTGCAGAATAAATATCCAGACGTGAAAAACTATAGAATGACCGTTCAGGCAAAAATTACAGACAACGAGAACGACATCGATACAGTCTTTGTGGTAAATTATTCACTCGGGTTTAAAAAACGGTTGATATACAATCCCGACAATGGATATTATGAAAATACTTTCCGAACGACAGATTTAAAGGTTTCTTCAATGGAAGACGTTATCGGATTCGATTTTTCAATTCTTGTAAAAGACAAATTTAACCACGAGTTTAACGTCGGGAAATCGAACATAAAAAGAATAATTAATCAGGAAATTTCGATAGAAAGCCCCATCAACAAAGCTGAAACAGGAGCTAATCCCACATTTAAATGGAAACGCTTCGAACCTGGATTTAAATTTACATTCAGAATACAAGTTTATACCGATGAACTTTCTCCAATACTTGTTTGGGAAAAGTATAATATTTCGAAAGATGCAGTCGAACAGGTTTGCGAAATTACATTACCAGCGGGAGATTATTATTGGGTAATCTGGTGCATTGATGAATATGGCGACAATTCAATTTCTAAACCCGGAACATTCACGGTAAAGTAAGATGAAATTTATTCCTCAAAATATTAATTACATAAAAAACCTCGACAAAGAAGAATTTGAAGCTCTCTTTCAGTTCAGTCAGATATTAAATTCATCAGCAGGACAGGATTCTCTAATTGAAGATGCAATGGACATTGTCATTAACATTATAAATGCAGAGAGAGGACTTTTCGTAAAGTACAACGAAGCAGAGAATAATTTTTCGATTATTAGTGCGCGCAAAATATCGAATGAATCAATAACGGATTTAAATCAATTTTCCTCTGGCATACTGCAAAAAGTAATTTCTGAAAAGAAGCCGCTTTTATATCACGACGTTATGGGCGATCCGAATCTCTCACAATTTGCCAGCGTTCAGATTCATAGTATCAAATCGGTAATTGGCGTACCGATCATAAGGGACGATAAAGTCTGGGGAGTAATAATTGCAGACAGCACCAAAAATCGCCAGGAATTCACGGAAGAAAATTTGATATTTCTAAACTTCTTTTCGAATCTTCTCTCGCTGGCGCTCGATAGAATATTAAAACTCGAAGAGCTCGAGCGTGAGAATAGAATACTAATTAATAAACTCGAGTCAATTGAAGAAATTCCGGAGATGGTTGGTCAAAGCGTCGTTATGAAAAACCTCTCCCAGGTTATCCATAAAGTAGCTCAGACAGACGCAACGGTTCTAATTACAGGCGAAAGCGGCACCGGCAAAGAAGTGGCTGCAAAAGCCATACATCATCTCAGCAAAAGAAAAGACTTTCCGTTTCTTGCACAATTCTGCGGTTCAATACCCGACAGTCTACTGGAAAGCGAACTTTTTGGTTATAAAAAAGGCGCATTTACAGGCGCCACTACAGACAAGCAGGGCTTGCTCGAAGCTGCAGATAACGGCACTTTTTTTCTCGACGAAATTGCCGACATATCGACTGCTCTTCAAGCAAAGTTGCTAAGAGTTCTTGAGAACAAAGAAATTATTAGATTGGGCGACACAAAAGTTAAAAAAGTGAACGTCAGAATAATTGCTGCAACAAATAAAGATCTCTCTGCACTTGTAAAAGAAGGTAGATTTCGTGAAGACCTTTATTACCGTCTCAATGTATTTCCAATCGTTATGCCTCCTCTAAGAGAAAGGCGGGAAGATATCCCACTTCTGGCAACTCACTTTATCAAAAAAATTGCAGGGAAAAATATTCCGATTGAACCTGCTGCCGTAAAAAAACTCGAAAATTATTATTGGCCAGGAAATATTCGACAGCTAATTAATGTAATTCAACGTGCGGTTATTTTATGCGATTCACAAAAAATTACCGCTGACCATATAATTCTTGAAGGCACTCAGGAATTAATGGACTTCAAAGGCACCCTGCGTGATTTTGAAATGATGCTGCTAAAAAAACGACTCGAAGAATTTAACGGCAATAGAACTCTCACTGCAAAATCTCTCGGAGTTTCAGTACGCTGGATTCAATTGAAACTGAAAGAGATGGAACAAAAAGTTGATGAGCGGTAAATCGGAAATAATGTTCGAGAAGTTCGAAATTTTAGAAGTTCTCAAAAAAGATGAACATGCCGGGGTCTATCTCGCAAATCATATCTATTTGAGCAAAAAAATTATACTCAAAGTCTTAAACACAGCTAAGATTTCAGACCCTTCTTTGCTCGAGCGTTTCAAAAGAGAAGCCAAATTGCTTGCCAGGCTCGACCATCCCAATATTATCAAAGTTCTCGACTTTGGCACCTCCAAAGAATTTTTTTATATCTCTTTTGAGTATATAGAAGGCACAAGTCTTCGAAATATTTTACAGGAATCGACATTAAGCAAAGACGACAAAAAAAAGCTAACTATCCAGCTCTTCAAAGCCTTAAATTTTGCACACAAAAATCGTATTATTCATCGCGATATTAAACCAGAAAACATATTCGTCGATAAAAATCTAAACCTGAAACTTGGAGACTTCGGCCTTGCGCTTTCAGCTGATGACAATTTTGTTACGAGTCCCTACTCAATTGTAGGTACACCCAGTTACATGTCGCCCGAACAGGTATCGGGTTCTCAATTGACACACAAAAGCGACCTATTTTCTGCTGGTGTTGTTATATATGAGTTATTTACCGGCAAAAATCCTTTCCTCAGAGAAAACGTTACGCTTACATTAAACGAAATAATGTCTTTCAATGAGAATAGCATCAAAGAAAATCTCGAAGGATTAGATGATGATATAAAGGATATTTTGACGGGACTTTTGAAAAAAAAACCTGCAGCACGAATCGATTCGGCCGAAGACGTCTTAGAAAAGCTCAATGCAAAAGAAGAAGGCGGCGACCTCGATAAACTCGAAAATAAAGTCAAAAAGAAATACGGCATAATCATTCCATTATTCGTACTGCTAATTTTAGTTATTGCCATTACAATTATTGTAAAAGATGATAAACACTCAGAAATTAATCTCCCCAGTAACGAAGTGGATACGGAATTTACCGCACCGAGCAAAACAAATAACAAAACGGGAAATATCGTTTCCGAAGAGAAACCCACATTAATTGATGATCAAAATCTGACAAATAAAACAGATGAACTAAACATTCCTGCCGAAGTTCAAAAACAAGCATCGATTGAAGACGTGGGCGAAGGCGGACTTTTTGTTGAATGTTTCCCCTGGGCTGATGTTTATATTGATGGCGAAAAAATAGAAACCACTCCCTTAAAGAAACCTTTGACTTTATCAGCTGGCGAACACACTTTGAAGTTAGTTCATCCCGATTACCCGATCTATTCAGAAATATTGAAAATCGAGAAAAATAAGCTTACGAACTTGAAAATATCGCTGGAATCGTTACTTGGTTTCCTTGATATTAAAGTAAACCCGTGGGGCAATATCTACATCAATGGAAATTATAAAGGTCAAACGCCACTAAAAGAATATATCAGGGTAAATCCCGGATTTATGAGATTGAAAATTACAAATCCTAATTTTAAGGATGTTGACACCACTGTTTATGTAGGACAGGGAGACTCTCTCAAGTTGAAATTTAATCTAGCTACAAAATAGCTGGTATAATAATTGATTGAAATATTTTTTTAAACAAGGTCACATATGAAAAAATTAGTACTTTTAATAATCATATTAACAGAGCCAATTTTTAGTCAGTACTATCAGTGGCAAATAATAACGGGACATGACATGCCTAACCCCGTATCGGGAGGACAGGTGGTATTCGACACAACCACTAATAACAATCAATATTTTTACCTTCTTGGTGGACGGGACAGTGATGGTAAGCCTGTAGATTGGATTCAGGAATACGATGTACTTAACGGCAAGTGGAAAATGGCAGGTCGTATGGATCAACCCCGCTCCGAATTTGTAGCTGATATTTGGGGAAATTCGATTTATTATTTCGGAGGAGCTGCCGAAACTTCTCGGGTTGTTAATAATATTAATTCCTGGAACTTCAAGTCTTATCCCACAGAACCAATTGACTACGACACGTCAATAATTTTTGCACGTCGCTATTCTACCGGACACATAAAAGACGACGAACTTTATATAATTGGAGGCAATCCAATTACGAGCATCGATGTACAGCTACCTTATATCGTAGGCTACGACTTGAAAAATAAGAAAATCAACTTTACTTACGATACTATTAGCACAAGCTTACCCGAACAACACATGACGGTTCTTTACAATAAATACATTTACATTTTTGGTGGAATACTTCACGGTGCACTAAAGCAAATAAGCCGGCTTGACCTGGAGACAAAAGAATTTGTAATACTTAAAGAAGTATTGCAAAGTCCAAGAGCCGGTGGTATTGCAATCTATAATCGTTTTTTGAAAAAGGCTCTAATTATAGGTGGATACAACGAGTCCGAAAAAGCTCTTAGCAAAGTTGAAGCTGTCGAATTTCTTTCTGGCGGTTCGATTCTAATTTCCCAATTTCCTTCGTTAAAAATACCACGTCGTTACCCGATGGCTGTTAATTACTATGGCACCGTATTGGTATTTGGAGGAATAGATCCGCAAGGCAATATCGTTCCTCAAATCGAAAAACTCGTTAACAGTCCAACTACCGTTAATCAAGACGAAAATCCTCTCCCTTACAAAAATACTTTGCTACAAAACTACCCAAATCCATTTAATCCCGAGACAAATATCACGTTTGAACTTGCGAAAAGTTCGTATATTTCACTCGATATTTATTCTTCCACAGGCGAACATGTTATTAATTTGAAAAAAGGAGAATTAAATGCTGGCCAATACAATTTAATATGGAGTGGCGTCGATAAGTACGGCAATAAAATGGGCTCAGGCATTTACTTACTTCGTTTAACCGGCGACGACTTTCATCTATCAAGAAAAATTGTCCTTATGAAATGAAATCAAAATTCTTCTTAACCATATTATTTATTTTCACGTCCTCGTCTCTTTTTGCACAAGTAATCTCATATGATAACGTTAAAAAAGAATTCAATTCTTTTGAGTATGAAAAAGTAATAGAGCTTTCCGATTCCTTATTGAAAAACAAAAATAATTTGCAGGACTCGTTATTGATCGACATTTATCTGATGAGAGCTGTTTCATTCTACTCCATTGCACGCGAAGATTCCGCAGCCAGAAACTTTGAGGCAATCTTAAAAATCAATCCTGCTTATTCACCCGATCCTTTAATTATATCTCCAAAGCTAATATCTCTTTTCGATCAGGTTAAGTTGAATTTTACTCCGCCTAAAATTGAGCAGTCCGATACAACCGTTACAAATTATCAAAATGAAATTAAGGATGTAAAGCCTACACAAAATTTAATGCAATTAAAAAACATGATATTGCCTGGCTGGGGTTATCTCTCAAATGGCTTTTCTACAAAGGGAATTATTTTGAGTTCAGCTTCCTTATTAAATCTCGCAGGTATGATTTATTTTATTTACGAGACCAATCAAAAAGAAAAAAGTTATCTTAACGAAACAAATAAGAACTTAATACCCGCACGCTACGACGAGTATAACAACGCTTATAAGGTACGTAATGCATTAATAATTTCTTATGCGGCGTTGTGGATTTACAGCCAGATCGACTTGTTATTTTTCAATACTCATAACGAAACCATCGAAAAAAAAATATCCTACGATTTTAAGACTAACACAATTCTTTGGGGAATCAGCTACGGATTTTGAGCAATCCCACGCATATTTTTCTTCGACTGCGAATTTTATTCGTACAGTATTTACTCTTAACCACCAATAAAACACGATGCTGAGCTACGGCATAAATTTTGTTTTTCATAAAAAGCACACAAACAAACTTACCCAATTAATATTGGGCTCCGTCCTTAATGGGTGAAGGTTTTTACCTTCACCTTTTTTTATTGCAATATCAATAATTCTATTCAGTTTACGTAAATTTCACTATATTTATCGTAAAAAATATCTGTTGTTATGGAATTTAAATCTGAAAAGTACGAAGATGTAACAGTCATATATGTATATCTAAAAAGAGCGACGCTGGCAAAGGCAGTTAAATTTAAAGAGTTTGTGACAGAGTTAATTGATCAGGATAGCAAAAAGGTAATCATCGATTTGACATTATGTGAGTATATTGATTCGACTTTCCTTGGAGCAATGGTTTCGTTATTGAAAAAAATCAACTCGATTCAGGGGGATTTAAGGTTGGTCTATAACAAAGAAGCTCCTTCGCTTGTTTTCGTCGTAACACGTATGGACAAGGTATTCAAGATTTTCGACACTCTCGACGAAGCACTCAATAGTTTCGGAATCAAAAGGACGAAACCGGGTCTCGACTGGATCAATTAGTCCTGACTATTTTATAGACCTTATCGTTTTCTCTAACCTTTTCCTCGCAATAAATTGTAATATCGTCACCTTTGGCAGCTCGATTGATTGGTTTATCGTCCTTTAGCATCGAATTAATCTCAAGTTCTACCACTCCCGTTGTATTTCCGATTATGTATAATTTGTCTCCAGGTTCCAATTGCTCAGCGTCTATAAAAATGTGTGCAACTTTATTTTTATTGTAATAATTAATTACTCTGCCTACAAATTTTTTTCGGGTAGTAGCCAGGTTGCCATAAGCTTCGGCATAATCCTTTGAGGTTGGTGTTCCGAGATAAAATCCGCTGGAGAATCCTCTATTATATACTTCGGATAATTTGCTTTTTAAATCGGTTTTAATCTCCTCGTCCAGCTTATTTTCGTAGTAGAGGTCGATGGCTTTTCTATATGCAGAGACAACGTTATAAATATATTCCGGACTTCTTTTTCTGCCTTCAATTTTGAAGGCATCGATACCTGCTTCTATTAAAAGTTCTATAAAATCGATTGTACAGAGGTCTTTAGGAGAAAGGACATAATTTTCGCCGAGAATCATAGAAAATTTTTCGTCGCTGTCTTTAATTTCATATTCCCGTCTGCAGGGTTGGAGACATTCGCCTCGATTGGCGCTTTTATTAAAGACTTCATGACTCATAAAGCAGCGTCCACTTATTGCGATACACATGGCGCCGTGAATAAAAGCTTCGATTTCAATGTCGACTTTGTTTTTAATTTCCTTGACTTGTTCCAGCGAACATTCTCTTGCAAGTACAATTCGTTTTGCGCCTAATTGTCGAAAGAACTCTGCACTTACAGAATTTGAAACCGAAGCCTGAGTGCTTATACAAAATGGGACATTATATTTTTTGCATAATTGAATTACAGCAAAATCCCACCCGATAATGAGATCTACTCCAGCTTCTTTAGCTCTTTTAACTATCATTTCGAGTTCGTTGAGTTCATTCTCATAAACGATAGTGTTAAGAGTCAGGTGAACATCAACGTTGTTATTTTTACAATGTTTAACAATTTCCGGTAATTCCTCCAGTTCAAAATTTTTTGCCAGTGCGCGCATATTTAAGCTTTCCACTCCAAGATAAATGGCATTTGCGCCTGCCTTAATTGCGGCATTGAGCATACTCCAGTCTCCGGCAGGGGCAAGTAACTCGGGCTTTTTATTCGCCATTTTTGTTCCTTTCAATCTTTGTGTGCAAAATTATACAATTATTATCCATTAATCTATTCTTCGTATTTTTGCCGTATAATACGGATTTTTTTATGCACAAAAATCTTTATCTGGCACTGGCAGGAATTGCAATTGGCGGAATTGGATTCGGATTAATTAATCCGGTCACAGTTATACTTCTGGAAAAATCCAAAACTCCTGCTCTTTTAACCGGCATTGTTACGACAGCTGGTTATATCAGCATTGTACTCTTTTCTCCTCTTGCGGGAAAACTTCTTAAAAAGTATCAAATCAGGAATGTCGTTCTAATTGGATTTTTTATCTGGGCATTGGGTGCACTTGCACACATTTTCTGGCGCTACTATCCTTTGTTGCTAACGGTTAAATTTATTATGGGACTTGGAGGTACCATAATTTTTGTTTCGACAGAATTCATAATTAATTTTTACAGCGACGATTCCAACCGCGGGAAAAACACTGGCATTTACGTTGTTCTCTTATCTATCGGAATTGCTATAGGAACTCTTTTAATATGGACCCTAAAAATTTCCGATTGGGTGCCATTTGTTATCGGTTCTACAGTAATGTTCATCGTCTGGTTTTTATATTTTTTGTTTTTTGACAGTTTTCATTTCACAAACTCCAATTCCAAGAATGATAAAATGCGCCTTAGTGATATGCCTGTAATTAGTTTAATTTCTTCTGCCGTTTATGGAATTATGGAATCATCACTGGTATTGGTTATACCAATTTATGGATTGAGAAGTATGTACGACACAACAGATGTATCGTCTTTTCTTACTTCTTTCGTTATTGGTGGTATTATCCTCCTTTATCTTATCGGTTATATGGCCGACAAGATTAACAAAAGAAAACTTCTCTCTGCCATTTCAGTCATATTAGCCATCCTTTTCTTGCTTCCACTTTTCCAAGCGAATTTTATTTACTTAATACTTCTGTTTTTTTTAATAGGGGGGATTGTGCCTGCATATTACACTATTGGACTTAATTACACTATGGAAAAAGTTGACAGGGATTTCATTGCTGAAGCTAACGGATACTATGTGATGTTTTATGGTATCGGTACAATTGCAGGTCCGATTATCGGTTCAATCATGATTGATCTCGAAACAAGAATTGCTTACTGGGTTTTCGCATCGCTTCTAAGTTTGTCCTACTGGCTTATTTTATATCGTGAAAAGAATACTAAACGTAATACCTTTTCTTCTAATTAGCAAAAAATGTGTTTTTAAATAAAAATAAATTTATTTTATAACGTTCATAATAATTTTTTAAAAAGTTAATGGCAAAAACACGGTTCGAAAAATATACTGAAAATATGGATCTGCCGGCTCTCGAGATTATTGAAGACGTCGAAAATTTGTTCGTATCAAAAAAGCTGAAGAGCCTTCTGGGAATTCGCAAGGAACCGACAAAAGAATTCTTTGATTCAGACAAATTTTATGACGAAAAAGGCAAAAAGCTCACCTTTGAAAAACTGCCGTTTATCAAAGCCTTTAAGAATAGAAAAAGTAGACTAAACGAATCTTTAATCTATAAAAACGGAAATATTGAAAAATCTTTTTATATCGACTCGATTTTTCTTGACGGTAAAATGCCATCTAGACTTCTAACTATTTTCCGGGAAACAGCCAGCTCTGACGCCAACGACACTTTGCGGGAAGCGGTTGATAATCTAAACGCCGTTGTCTATTCGACAAATTATGACGGTAGCGAATACTATTATATCAGCAGTGCAGTTAGAATGATTTTCGGTTTTACACCTCAGGAAATTTATGAAAATAAATTTTTGATTCTGCGAACTATCAAAAAAGAACATTTTGCCAGATTCAAAGAATTTATCGATACACTTCGCAGTGGCGATAATGCTTGTGTTGAATATCAAATGAAAGACCGTTACGGAAAAGAGCACTGGGTACGTCATAACGGTATACCGATTATACGCAAAGGCAAAGTGGAAAAAATTATCGGCATGATAATCGACATAACAGAAGAAAAGATTAATCAGCTCAAACTCGAAAATTCGGAAGAAAAGTTAAGAGTACTCGTCGATACGGCCGACGATTTAATTTTTATTCTAAATGGCTTTGGTTATATCAGTACAATCAACAAAAATGGCTCCAAAACTCTCGGTTTTTCTCCGCAGGAAATGACAGGCAAACATATACTTGAGTTTATACACAAAGACAACGAGTTTATTGTAGCCGACGCATTTTCAAAACTGATCGATTCGCGCGACAAAGTATTATTCGAAGTTGAGTTCGTGGATAGGTACGGCAATCCAATAATATTCGAAGTTCATGCAAAACCTTTGATAATCGACAACGAAGTGGCGGGAATAGTCTGCGTCGGAAGAAACATTTCGGCACGTAAAGCCGATGAAAAGAAAATTAAAGAGCTCAATTCAAAATTGATAGAAGCCAATAGAATAATTTCCATCGAACGCGAAAGAGCCAAGCAAAAAATTAATGTACTGGAAGAAGTTAGTAAACTTAAGAGTGAATTCATTTCGAATATATCGCACGAATTAAGAACTCCTCTGGCTTCAATAGTTGGCTTTGCTGAAACAATATCTACCGACAGCGAACTTCCTCCCGAAACCATTCGTGAATTCAGCAATATTATCCTTACCGAAGGGAAAAGATTGGCAAAATTGATTAATGACGTACTCGATTTTTCAAAGCTCGAATCTGGAGAAGAAAAATTAAATAAAGAAGAATTTGAATTATTGGAAGCCCTTAATGATTTGCTTGCTACGTATAACGAACAAATCAGCGCAAAGGAATTAAGTTTGTCAACCCGCTTCCCGGCAGATAAAGTCATTATTTATGCCGACAAGAATCGACTTATGCAGGCAATTGGAAATTTGATATCAAATTCGATCAAATTTACTCCTCAAAATGGTAGAATATCTGTTTTCGTAGAAAATTTCGACAGGGAAATTGAAATTGCCGTTACAGACACAGGCGTTGGTATTCCGGAGAAAGAAATCCCTAAATTATTCCAGAAATTCTCGAAAATTTACCGACAGGGAATGCTTCAGCCGGGTGCCGGATTTGGTCTTGCTCTGGTAAAGCAAATTGTGGACCTTCACAAAGGGGTTATCCGTGTAATTAGTCAGGAAAACAAAGGCTCCACTTTTATTATAAGACTACCCAAGAAGAAAGACTGAGTTATGGAGAAAACCATATATATAGTTGACGACGAAGAGTCGATACTAAAAATGTTGACGCACTGGTGTAAAAATCAGTGGGGATACAATGTAAAGACATTTACGAATGGAAAGGATTTTCTAAATTCATTAAAGGAAAATCCTGACCTTGTTCTGCTCGATATTATGCTACCCGATATAAACGGTAACGAGATATTATCCCAAATAAAGGCTTACGAATCGAGTTTGCCGGTAATTATGTTGTCTGCGCAAGGGAGCGTGCAGGTGGCCATCGAATCGATCCGTCTGGGTGCGTTCGATTATTTCCCGAAACCAATTGATAAAAACCGTCTTGAATCAGCAATTCGCAATGCCATAAAAAATTATGACCTCGAACGAGAGCTAAAGAATCTTAAAGAGGATATAAGAAAAGAATTCAGCTTCGACAACATTATTTCGGCCGATAAAAAAATGCAGGAAGCATTTAGAATGGTTTCCAAAGTCCTGCATAACGATATTACCGTACTAATTCAAGGCGAAAGTGGAACGGGCAAAGAATTGATTGCGCGTGCAATTCATTACAATGGCAACAGAAAGGATGCCCCATTTGTTGTAGTCAATTGCGCTTCGATACCGAGAGAATTACTCGAAAGCGAACTCTTTGGCCACGAAAAAGGTGCATTTACAGGCGCACACCAAAGAAAAATCGGAAAATTCGAACTTGCTAACGGCGGAACTATATTCCTGGATGAAATTGGGGAAATGGATATTGCTCTACAGGCAAAAATTCTGCGCGTTATTCAAGAAAAAGAATTCGAACGAGTTGGTGGCAACGAGATTATTAAAACCGATGTAAGAATTATTTCTGCCACGAATCGAGACTTGCGCGAATGTGTCGAAAAGAAATTATTCAGGGAAGATCTTTATTATCGCCTCAGTTCTTTTCCTATCAACATTCCACCACTCCGTGAAAGACGTGGCGATATTGTAGTACTAATCGATCACTTTATCAAAAAGAACAATGAAAAGTTAGGAAAAAATATTAAGGGTGTTACCAAAAAAGCACTTAAGCTTCTTTACGATTATGACTGGCCGGGCAATGTACGCGAACTCGAAAATACAATTGAACGATGCATAATACTTACCGAAGGAGATTATATCGACATTGATGTATTGCCAACTTCAATTACATCGGGTGAAGTCAAAGCCACACTGCCTTCAAACGGAATTTTATTCGACGACAATTCGCCCATAATTCCTCTCGAAAAATTAAAAGAAGAGGCTATAATACACGCTTTGAAGGTTACTGATGGCAATATAGTTGAAGCCTCGAAAAAATTAAAAATAGGTAGAGCCACTCTCTACCGTTTAATGGAAAAATATAATATCGATTATAAAAAATAATTGGGGTCGATTATGAACATTCAAGAAAGAACATTCGATGATGTTGTGGCAATTAAACTCGACACTGACAGAGCAACAATTAAAGAAGCAGAACAGATAAAAAAAACAATCTACTCAAAAATAGAACAGGGTTTACAAAAAGTGATTATTGACCTCAGCAGAGTAGACTTCATCGATTCTACTTTTCTGGGGGCACTGGTGAGCGGATTAAAAAGAGCAATCAATCAGAGCGGTGACCTGAAACTTGTTGGTTTAAGACCGAACGTGCGTGCTATGTTTGAACTTACACGTTTGCATAGAGTTTTCGAAGTCTATCCAGATATAAACTCTGCAATCAACAGTTTTAAATAAACGGAATTGGAGAATATGGCTGTTTCATCATCAAACAAAATATTGCTAGTAGAAGACGAACCAAACATTGCCAGATTGTTTATTCATAATTTAACTAAAGCAGGTTTTGAATGTGTGCACGCCGAAAATGGAAAAGTAGCTCTCGAAAAGATCGACGAAGTTCAACCCGTATTAATTATTAGCGACATAATGATGCCCGTCATGGACGGTTTTGAATTTCGAAAAGAACTATTAAACAATCCCGAATACAAATCGATTCCTTTTATATTTCTTACCGCCAAAAGCGGCGAGGAAGATATGCTTTTAGGGTACGACCTGGAAATAGAAGACTACATTGTAAAGACATCCAGCCCTAAGATTGTTATTGCCAAAGTATCTGCCATACTAAAGAGTCTCGAAAAAGAGAGAGAAAAAGTTGTATACGAAGTGCAGAAAGCTGCCGATTCGATGGCGGCAAAAGTTGTTCCTGAAACACCTCCTCAATTTAGCGGACTCAAAATACTTCAATGGCATGCACCTTTTAAGAACGTCCCCGGCGGTGATTTTATTGATTATATTAAAATTAATGACGACAGCATTGCTGTTATAATGGGAGACGTTATGGGAAAGCGGTGGGGTGCATGGTACTTTGCCGTCGCATATGCCGGCTATGTTAGAACTGCCGCAAGAATGGTTCTTGAATCTGCAGCTGAGTTAAATCCCGACATCATTCTCCAGCGCATCAACGAGTCGGTTTACAAAGACGAACGTATTTCGGAAGTATTCATTACGCTCTCAGTTGTAATTATCGACACGAAGAATAAAATTGCAAAATATTCTGGCGCAGGCGACCTCCCGATTATCTACCGCTCGGGTAGCAGTGCGGAATTTATCGAGTCAGCAGGGCTTTTACTTGGTTTCAATCCCGATGGACAATACTCGAACAAAATCATTAATATCAAAAGCGGCGACGAAATAATTCTTTTTACTGACGGTATTACGGAATCCAGAAATAAAGAAGGCGAAATATTTGGCAATGATCGTCTTCTTGACTTCATTAGCAATTTAAAACCGGATGACGATACTGCCGATTTATTACGCGAAGAACTATTAAAATTTACGGACAATGAACTTGAAGACGACGTCAGTCTTATTGCAATAAAGATTCTCTAAAAGCGTATAAAATTATCGTATAACTTCTTTTTAAGAAATTCGTAATATTCTTTCGTGAACGAAACCTGCTTATAAATATCGATCAATTTATCGCGGTCGATTTTATCGAAATCCTCCTTTCGGGGAACAATAATTAATCCGGAGATATCCAGTGCTGCGGGGCTTACAAGCAATTCGCCGGTATAAAATTCCTTAGGACGATGCGCTCTACGCGGAAAAATAAACAAACTCCACTTATTTCCTTCGTATGTAGATACAATATTTATCAAAGGCTCTTCTTTAGGTTCATAAATTTTCTTAAGTGAATTAAGAATAACTCTGAAAGATTTCAATATTTCATCTTTATATTCAGTTACTAATATGATTGGTTTTGTGGGATACGTCTCGGCAGCAAAAATTGAGAGCCGCGGTTTCTCAATCTTAAAATTTCTCGAATCGGCAATTATCTTTTTAAAATCTTCCTCAAGCGGCATTTTCTTTTTTTCGATCGCCTGAAAATGCATATGGTCGGGCGCCGATGCTCCACATTTTGGCCCATTATAAAAAAGCGTAAAATATTTACTCATCTGACGCGTTAAATCGAGTAAGTCCTCTATGTTACCCACAATCTGTTGAGGCATGTGTTTTAGTTTTACAATCGTAAAATGTTTACTGGCGACAGGGTAAGGATTGCAGAGCAAGTTGAATTTCTTGTTATAAATAATTCCACTCTGCTGCTCGGGAAGATTTTCTTTACAAAGAAAACATTTTCTGTTTTTTATTCCGGAATCGGATATATCCGCCATCGTCGATTTGATTCGTCCGGGATTATATTGTACTATAAACTTATAATCCTCAAAACGAATTTCCTTGTTAATTACGCCGGCAAGCTTATCATAATTCGTTTTTAATAATTCCCATTCTACCAGTTGTCTTCCCAGTAGCTTAACAGCATCTTCAGCAAGCTGGAAATCGTTTTTATCTGCAAGAATTTTATTCACCAGCATATTTATTTAATTTTTGTCTTTCGATTATTTCTTTAGTTCTGAGTGAATCTTTATAGTAATTATTATTATTAATTTTTTCCTGAGAAAGGTCAGCATCCGAATTACCTGCCCACCTGCGACAGATGTAAATGGGTTCATAAATTCTTGAAATTTTATAAGTGCGTGAAATTGTAATGCCGAGGTAATAATCTTCGCCGTAACTGACGTTGGGAATTTCAATCTTTCGCAACACCGATGTATAAAAAGCACGTGGTGCACCCAGTCCATTTATTCGCAATGCATTGTTGACTCCGTTCTGATCAGTCCACTCACGATGATCTACAATGCCCGGTGGAATTTCGTTGAGATTAAAATCGGTCAATTTGTAAGAACCGATTACCATCGCTGATCCGTCCTCGTAAAATTTTTTCATAATTTTAGCCAGTGCGTATTTATCATAGTAAAGGTCGTCACTATCGAGCTGGACTGCAAACCTGCCACAATAGCTACTCCTTACAGCATAATTCCAGCAGCCGCCAATCTGTAAGTTTTTTTCTTCTGGAATAAGGTGTATAAGTTTTTGATTTGTTGCGGCAATCTGTTTGAGTATATCGGTAGTCCCGTCGTCGGAATAATTATCGACTACTATAACATTAAACTCAAAATCTGTTTTTTGATTCAGCGCTGAATTAACGGCCGCTTCGATTGTCTTTGCTCTGTTTTTAACTGGAATAATTACAGAAGCTTCGACTGGAAAACTTTCTTCTACTTTTTTGAAATCAAATAATTTTTTAGTCGGTGTAATATACGCTCCGATTCTTTTGAGATGTTCCGTAGCAACTTTTTCGTATTCTAATTGAAGTGTCCTTCTATTCGAAGCTACATATTTGAAATGCTCTTCCATATCGTCTTTTCTATATTCCACATCTGCAGAATAGAGATATTCATCAATATGAATTAAATTCGATACCTCGGATATTCTCAGGCGCATATCATAAAATCCAGAATATAAATAATTTTCTTCCATCTCCGAAGCAATACTTTTGATCAATTCTCCGTTAAGAATCATTACAAAACCAAAGTCGAAATCGTCCCGAATGCTGCCCAATTGATAAGGTATCAACGGATGTTTAGATTTTTTACGTGTCGCACAGTCATATTCCACAAAGTTCGAATAAACAATACCAGCATTATGATTATCTAAATTACTAATTAACTTTTTCAGAGCTTCGTCGTAAAAATTTATTCTTTTGATTTTTTTGTTTTCATATTCGCTGATCCACAATACTATTTTATTCGATATTGCTTCTGCAGTTTTTTTTATCGCTCTAGACGAATAAGGATTTTCGTCAACAATATTTACCACATTTTTTCCTTGCACTTCGGTACCGAGGGAAATGAATTCTACCATTCCATCAGGAAAATTATTTTTCAGGTTGTCTATTACCAGTTCCGATAGACTTTGTAAAACAATTGATACCATTTGCTTCAATATTTTTATCAGATAATTTAATTCAAGAATACAAAATAAATTAAAATATCGAGATACTTTACATAGAAGTTAACGAGTGCTAAAGAATTTCCATTCAAAGTAATATACTTTAACTGTAAATTGAATCTTTACTTTCATTATCCTATATTTGCGTGCTACAATGAAAACAAAATTAAGAAAATACAGCTTTATTGCCATTGCAATTTTATTGATTGCTAATCATTCGGAAACAAAAGCCAAACGATATGCAGAGCCGATTGATCCCATGAGTACGATAATTGAAAATATAATTTCAGATAATACAGTAATTACATTTTCGCCCGGGATTAATTTCATCACGAACTGCAAAGCGGAATTTTCTTCCGTCACAATTCAGTATCACAATTACGTCTTCATCAAATCCACTCAAAAAGACGAGACTCAAAGAGCACTCAGAAAAAATCTGAAAATTTAATAACTCCAATATTCTATTCTGACTTTTTCTCACACAATAGTTTGTAAAACAAAACAGAGGTAATATTTGCGTATAGTTAAAACGACAATAATAATTACAGTAGCAGCATTAGTAATTGGGCTGGTAGATATAGATAGCTCGTCGGCAAGTGTAAACGACGAGGATGCAAAAGTAATTCTAAGTATCGATTCAAGTCCTTCAACTGCCAATGTAGAATACGAGCCGGTTGGCAACTGGATAGCCTCCTGGTACGGCCCAGGATTTCACGGTCGGCAGACAGCCAATGGCGAAATTTACAATCAGATGGCATTGACTGCAGCGCATAAAGAATTGCCATTCGGTACATATTTACGCGTAACAAATTTAAGAAATGGAAAAAGCGTCGTTGTTAAAATTAACGACCGCGGTCCGTATATCGAGGGACGCGATATTGATCTATCGAAAGGAGCAGCAAAGGCTCTCGGGATGATTTATCCTGGAGTAATTAAAGTTCGCATCGAAAAGTTAAAACCAAGCGAAGAAATTCTTCCCGCATACGCCCTCAACTAATCAAGTAGATAATTAGATATAGAACCCGCATTTTTTAATGCGGGTTTTTTTATATTTATTCGTCACTTTTTGTGAGGAATTAATGTTTTTTAAGAAAGAATTTTTGGGAAATACTATTGAAGATTATCTGATTGCACTCGGTGTTTTTCTCGTAATCTTTATAATAATAAGAATTATTAAGAAATTCGTACTGCAGAGATTAAAAAAACAACTTGAATCCAGTTATATTTCTAAATACAACTTCTTAAACAAAAGCATTAACAAATTTTTTGTTCCTGCGATTTATCTTGGCATCCTTTATTTAATAATTGAACGCCTGAAATTAAGCAACGACACAGAAAAAATTATCGTTTCTATCTATTTAGTATTGATTACGTATTTTGTCGTACGTTTCAGTGTTGTTGTCGTTAAGTATTTAATAGAACGATATTTTATTAAGAGCAATCGCGAATCGGATTTCAATCGCATACAACCTCTACTGGGTCTGGTCGATCTGGTCATTTGGGCTGTCGGTATAATATTTTTACTTGATAATTTCGGATTTGAAGTCTCAGCGGTAATAACCGGACTCGGCATTTCGGGCGTGGCTGTGGCCCTCGCCGCGCAAGCAATACTTGGCGACCTCTTCAGCTATTTTGTTCTCTTTTTTGATAAGCCTTTTGAAGTTGGGGACTTTATCAATTTCGAAGGTCAACTGGGAAATATTGAAAAAATTGGACTCAAAACGACAAAGATAAGAGCTCTTAGCGGCGAACAATTAATCGTTAACAATTCACGACTTACTACATCTACTGTCCACAATTTCAAAAGAATGGAAAAACGGAGAGTCGTTTTAAGAATTGGAGTGGTTTATCAAACTCCTCACGACAAATTAATAGCCATTCCGACTATGATAAAAGAAATAATCAGCCGTCACGAGCTGGTTCAGTACGATAGGGGTCATTTTGTAAGCTACGGCGATTTTAGTCTCAATTTTGAATTTGTCTATTTCATTCTCTCGCCAGAAATGGAGCTCTATCTCGACATTCAACAAAGTATCAATCTCGAAATCTTCAGACTTTTCGAGCAAGAAGGAATTGAGTTTGCTTATCCAACTCAAACTATCTTTGTCAATCAAGAAAACAGTACAAACTCGGGAAACAATCAATGACCGTCTTTTTTTCGAAGGCATGTGAACTGGGCATTCAAGCTGTACTTTATCTTTCGATAAAAAAAGAAAAAGTTGTTTTCAGTGCAGAGGAAATTTCAAAAGAACTGAAAGTACCAAAAGAATTCGTTTCGAAGGTATTACAAACTCTTACTTATAAAGGAATTGTCGGTTCGAAAAAAGGAAAAAACGGTGGTTTTTATCTTGCAAAAAGTCCGAGCAACATTTATCTCATCGATATTATAGAAGCTATCGACGGCGACAAAATTTTCAAAAGCTGCGTGCTCGGATTTCCCGGCTGCTCCGACGAAAATCCCTGCCCAGTTCACGATAAATGGGGCAAACTCAGAGACGAAGCTTACAAAATGTTTACAAAAGAAAGCCTGGCACAGCTGAAAGAAAAAACCATTAGAAAAATTCTAAGTCTTTAATTTACTTCCGACACAAAATAAACATCTCTTTATTGTTTTCAAATGGCGTCAAATTCATATCGGCATAAAATTCTATCTTCTTAAATCCAGTTTCGACAAGCAGTTTATTTATTTCATTGTTCTTATGAATATAATGAATTACAGAATGGAGCTGGTATTCATCAGGTCTTTCCATAGAAAATTCGAGTATGTTGAAGCGAGCTCTTTTTTTGCTAAAGTCGTAAAAACGTACAATTATTCTCTTTCCAGTTTTAATGCTATTAATTCTGATTGAGTTTTTAATAAAGTAATCGTAATTGAGCAGATGCACTAAAAATTTACCGCCGGGTTTCAATATGTCATAAACTCTTTTAATTCCTTCGGCAAGGTTTTTCTTGCTCAGATGAGAAATTGTATTTCCCATAGATACAACAAAATCGAATCGATTATTATAAGCCGTCGGAATCTTTTCCATTCTAAAATTTTCGCATTCAATACGAACATTGTAAAAGCTGGTTTTCTTCTTCAGTAACTCAATCATTTTATCCGATGGATCGAATGCGGTTACATTGAAACCTGATTTTGCCAGGGCAATCGAATCCAGGCCGCTGCCACAACCGATGTCGGCAACGGCGCCGTTTTTGTTGAATATCTTTTTATAAAAGTCTTCCCTCTTTTTCAAATTTGAGTCGAAAGAAATCATTTCATCATAAAAAGAAGAGATCTCATTGTAGAACTTTTCGTTATTTATAAAGGTTTCTTTCATTTCTCAAATATAACGAATTCGTTTAAGTTTCGTATCTTTGCATACTTATTTCCAAGCATTGGAGGAACAATGATTTCTAAGGAATTATTAGAAATTATCTGCTGCCCGGAATCAAAAGCCGACCTTATTCTCGACGGTGATTTTTTGGTTTCTACAGACAAAGAAACACGCAGGCGTTATCGAATTGAAAACGACATCCCAATTTTACTCGTTGAAGAGTCCGAGCAGCTCGACCTCGAAACATGGAAAGAAATAATGAAAAAACACGGAAAATCTGTCGATTAAATAAGGAAGTTTTCAATATGATTATCAAATCGAATCATGACGAAATACAAAACTATCTAACAGACGCTTCCAATTATTCGGGTAAATGTGAGGCTGTTTATATACCGGAATCAGAAGAAGAAATAATGGAAATAGTATCCAGATGCAATGTCGAGAAAAAAAGAATTACAGTTGCCGGAAACGGCACGGGATTAACTGGAGGACGAGTTCCCGAAGGGGGCATTGTATTATCGACAGAGAAGTTGAATAAAATACTCGAAATAAATTCGAACGATAAATACGCTGTCGTCCAGCCGTCGGTTATTTTGAGCGAATTCCAGCAGGAAGTTGAAAGCAGGAATTTATTTTATCCGCCCGACCCAACTGAAAGGAACTGTTATATTGGAGGGACGGTTGCAACAAACGCTTCGGGTGCAAGGACTTTCAAATATGGTCCAACCCGATCTTATGTGCTCGGTCTTAAAATTGTTTTGCCCGACGGTAGAAAATTGAGAATTGAAAGGGGTCAATTTATTGCGGATGGATCACACGCCATCATTCCCACAGAAGACGGTTCGATTATTTCATTTGAATTGCCTCGCTACGAGATGCCTGCTACAAAAAACGCCGCCGGCTACTACTGCAAAGAAAAGATGGACTTGATTGATCTCTTTATTGGTTCTGAGGGAACACTAGGAATTATTACAGAAATTAAATTAAAACTAATTGATCTCCCACAAAATATTTTGTCGTGCATAATTTTTTTCAACTCGCAGGAGGATGCACTCGACTTTGTAGAAGAAGCTGTAAGACTTTCAAGATATACAGACGATTCGATTATTTCAGCACGAGGACTCGAATTATTCGACAAATTTACACTAAAATTCCTGCGCAATGACTATACTAATATTCCTGAAAATGCAGAAGCCGCTGTCTGGTTCGAACAGGAAATCGACGGCAATGAAGACGAATTAATTTCTGAATGGATGGAATTGATTTCCAGACATAATGGAATGGAAGAAGATTCATGGATTGCTAACGACAGAAAAGAGATGGATAAATTCAAAGACTTCCGCCACGCTATTGCTCTAAAAGTAAATGATTACATGTCGCAGAGAGGACTCAAAAAAGTTGGCACTGACGTAGCCGTCCCGTTCGAATCGTTCAAGAGATTTTATTTCGATACAATTAAATTGGTATCAGGGGCTGGTCTTAATTACGTTGTTTATGGACACGCTGGCGACTCTCACATTCATTTAAATATGCTTCCGGACAATGCTGAACAGTATAAAACAGCAATTGAAACTTACAGGCAAATTTGTAGCAATGCAGTTAAACTAAAAGGCACAGTCTCGGCCGAGCACGGTATCGGAAAACTGAAACGGGAATATTTTAAACTTATGTACAACGACGATATAATTAAAAAAATGGCATTGATTAAATTGGCTTTCGACACGAATCGCATATTAAACATAGGTAATATTTTTGATGAGAAATATCTTACATAGAGTTCTTTTTATATCTCTAATTATTTTGACTTCAGTTATACAGGGACAGAATGCTGACACTAAATTCAGACTCGCAGAGAATTACGAACAAGCTGGTAACTATGAAAAAGCGGAATCCTTACTGAACGAGTTGATTGAACTGCAGCCATGGAATTATTCATATTTTAATTCTCTCTACAATATCTACATAAAACAAAAGAAATACGACGAAGCCATAAGAATAATAACTAAAAGAATTAAATATTCTCCAAACGACCCGTCTTTATATGGTTTAATGGGCTCCGTCTATTTTATGAAAGAGATGTCCGATTCGGCGTATTTTTACTGGGATAAAGGCATCGAGACAAATCCGACTTCGATTTCCACTTACAGAATAATTGCAAATTATGCTATCGAGAGCAGAGCACTCGACCGTGCCCTTGAATACCTGAAAAAGGGGCGCTACCTATCGAGCGACAAATCGACCTTCACACTCGACCTGGCTAACATTTATTCCCTTACTCTACGTTATAGAGAAGCTACTCTTGAATATTGTTATCTCCTTTCAATAAATCCCGATCAGATTGGACTTGTTAAAACCAAATTCAATTCTTATTCTGGTAACAAGAAAGCTCTCGACGAAATTATTTCAACACTGGAATCTTACTATAAAGAAAACACACAACCAATTTATCTCGATTTGATCTCCTTCTGCAATATGTTAAATGGCAATTATGATCTGGCATTGAAATACACAATCGAATACGAAAAGAAGGTAAACAGCAACGGCGCTTCGATCTATTCCATGTCCCAAAGCGCATTAAGAAGCAAAGCTTACGATGCGGCACTGAGAGGTTACAAATATATTATCGATAACTACCCGGCTTCGAATCTCGTTCCACTTGCCAAAATATCTTATGTCGAAACTCTCAGAGCACGCCTTAACGACAGTTTAGAAAGTGACGACTGGCAGTACGCGGAAAAATTCGATACGACAGAATACAAACGACTGTCGGAAGAATATAAAAAGATTGCAGAGGCATATCCCAACAGCAATATTTATATACAGGCTCTCTATTCGAGAGCAGAAATTGAATTTGAGAACCTTAATAATTACCAGCTTGCAGATTCGATATTTGCCATAATAAATTTACGCGCGCCAGGAACTGAATATTCGGCTAAATCTTTCATAAAGCGGGGTTTAATTGCAATTAATTCTGATAATCTTGAACAAACCAAAACTTTTTTCGATAATATATTGTTGAATTACAAACTGACTGCGGACTTAAAAGCCGAAGCTTTTTTCCGGAAAGCTAAAATCGATTTCTGGCAGAATAACTTTGAATCTGCCCTGTCGAATCTGAAATCTGCTTCCGGCGATCTCTCGTCTGCTTTTGCAAACGACGCTATTGAACTGTCGGCTTTGATTTCCGCATTAAAACGCGATTCTTTAAACCTTGCTATTTATGCTAAAAGTGATTTATTTGCATTTCAAAAAAAGTATGAAGAGGCAGCAACTTTATTAAAGAGTTTAATTGATCGCGATAATTTATTTATACTAAAGGACTTTGCATTATACAAACTTGCTGAAATTAATATTTATACTAAAAGCTATCATAAGGCCTTAGAAAATTTGAAGGAATTATTCGATAAATCGGAAAGCGGGATACTAAAGGATAAAGCTCTTTTACTTATGGCACAAATTTATCAATACGGTTTGAAAGACGAGACGAGAGCCGCCGAATTATATAAAAATTTTCTTGAGAAATATCCCGATTCATTATATCTTGAAACAGCAATACAAAATTTAAATCATATACAAACAAAAAAAGGCAAAAATGGCTAACAAAAGAGAACCCAAAACAATTAGATGTTCGTTCTGCGGTAGAGACGGAAGCGAAGTATCAAGTATGGTTGCCGGTCCCGATGTCTATATTTGCGATATCTGCATTAAAACCAGCGTCGAAATACTGAAAAACAATCTTTCTAATTTCAACAAGAAAGAGACAGTAAATCTTTCAATTACTCCAGAGGTGATTAAAAAGAATCTCGACGAATATGTAATTGACCAGGAAAAAGCTAAAAAGATCTTAGCCGTTGCAGTTTATAATCACTATAAAAGAATAAATGCGCCAACATCTTTTTTCGATGTTGACGATGTTGAAATCGAAAAGAGCAATATATTGTTAATTGGGCCGACTGGTGTTGGAAAAACGCTTCTGGCACAGACATTAGCCAGAATACTCGACGTCCCATTTGCAATTGCCGACGCTACCACGCTTACTGAAGCCGGTTACGTGGGAGACGATGTCGAAACCGTACTGGTCCGACTGCTCCAGGCAGCCGACTATAATCTTGAAAAAGCTCAAAAGGGAATCGTTTATATCGACGAAATCGACAAGATTGCGCGTAAAAGCGAGAACGTCTCGATCACACGCGATGTTTCAGGCGAAGGCGTTCAGCAAGCTCTCCTCAAAATCCTCGAAGGGACAATTGCAGGAGTTCCGCCAAGAGGCGGAAGAAAACACCCCGAACAGAGTCTTATTAACGTAAATACAAAAAATATTCTTTTTATCTGCGGCGGTGCTTTCGAAGGCATCGAAAATATCATTGCCTCGAGAATTAACAGAAACGCAATCGGATTTGATACAAATATCGAGAGCAATGAAGAGCTCGACAGAGATAATCTTGTAGAAAAAGTTCAACCCGAAGACCTGATTAAATATGGAATGATACCCGAACTTGTGGGAAGAATTCCAATTATTGCCCCGCTCCACGCCTTGAACGCCCAGGCTCTGAAGAACATTTTAACCGAGCCGAAGAACGCTATCATTAAACAATACCAGAAGCTTTTCGCACTCGAAGGTGTGGAATTAGAATTCGACCCGCTTGCCCTCGAAGCAATTGTGAACAAAGCTCTCGAACGAAAAACTGGTGCAAGAGGTTTGCGTTCTATTGTTGAAGCTATTTTACTCGACGTCATGTACGAATTGCCCAGTCTGGACAACGTCGACAAATGTCTTATTACCGAAGACACAGTTCTCAAGGGTGAAAAACCAATTTACATTGAATCCGATAGAAAAACTGCTTAGATTTCACGGGGCTGTTCATTGAACAGCCTCTCTTTTATAAAATGAAAAAGCTGCTATTAACTTTTATCATCTCGCTTCAAATTTCAGCACAGCCGAAAATCTTAATTTACATGGACAATACACAGACCGATCATCTGAAAGCATATGGCGTTGCATTTAATGCTCTCGAACAGGGTTACAAGGGTGACTGGCTCTTAAATTACAGGGGCGGTTCGTTCATGTTCGATTACAGCGAGGAACTGGCATTGCGATGTAGATTGAAAGGAGTAGCATTTGAAAAAATTTCATCACAAGACGCCGTTTCAATTTATGCGTTTGTTCAAAGCCCCGAACAAAATATGGATGTGGTACGACTCGAAAAAGCACCGAAAATTGCAGTCTATGTTCCTCCCAACTTCAAGCCATGGGACGATGCTGTTACACTGGCACTCGACTATGCTGAAGTGCCTTACGATAAAATCTGGGTTGCAGAAATACTTGGAGGTGCACTCGACAAATATGACTGGTTGCATCTGCACCACGAAGATTTCACAGGTCAGTACGGCAAATTCTACGCCTCGTTTAGTAATGCGCCATGGTATATCGAACAACAGAGGCTTTACGAATCGGAAGCCCAAAAACTCGGCTTTAAAAAAGTATCAGACATGGAAAAAGCCGTCGTTCTCGAGATCCGTAATTATATAGCGCGCGGAGGTTTTTTGTTTGCCATGTGCTCAGCCACCGATTCATACGACATAGCACTTTCGGCACTCCATGTCGATATTGTTGACAGGATTTACGACGGTGACCCAGCCGATCCGGACGCTCAAAACAAAATCGATTTCTCAGAAACTCTGGCTTTCGAAAATTTCAAACTCGAAATGAATCCATTAATTTATGAGTATAGCGATATCGACATTCAACCTGCTGAAGTGGGACCAGAGCAAAACGATTATTTTACACTCTTCGAATTCTCTGCCAAACACGACCCCGTTCCGACCATGCTAACTCAAAATCACGCAAATGTAATTCACGGCTTTATGGGACAAACCACAATGTTTCGAAAAAATTTGATTAAAAAATCGGTCTACATTTTAGCCGAACGCGAAGGTACCGACCAGGTCAAATATATTCATGGAAATTACGGCAGAGGAACTTTTACTTTTTACGGAGGCCACGATCCCGAGGACTACCAGCACGCCGTAGGCGACCCACCGACAGATTTGAATTTTCACAAAAATTCGCCAGGTTACCGCCTGATTCTCAACAACATTCTCTTCCCGGCAGCTAAAAAGAAAAAACAGAAAACGTAAATACCACCGATCACGATTCTTTTAACTAATGAAATTTTTTCCCTGTCAATTTAAGAATTATCATTTTTCAGATAATTAAAAATTCTTTTTAACATTTTTATCAAAATCAAAATTTCAATTTACTTTTATTTAATCCTTGAAATTACTATCAAGTTGCATTACATTTAATGTAAATATTTCAAAGCCATTTGAAATTAGTAATATTTAACGAGGGCCCACCTAAAATTAATTTTTACTGAATCTCCCAAAAGACATTTTTATTCGAGTGCACGCAATACATTAAACACAAAAAGAGAGATAAGTAGGCTGATTATTAATTTATCGATAAGTTAGATAGCTACTATTTTTTTTGTAAAAATCGTCAACTAAACAAAAGGAGAAAAAGATGAAAACCTTTTGGGGAATAATTCTTTCATTATTATTAACTTCATTCGTATCGGCTCAAAGCGACACAGTAAATTCTCGCTATGCATTGACATTCGGCATTGCGGATAATTTTACTCTAACTAAATTTAATATGGATATTGCTTTTTAAAAAATATTGAGAAACTCAGACCAACTAAGATTTTTTATTTCTCCACACCTCAATAAAAGCAATTCAGATTCCGATCAAGAAAATTCCAGCCAAACCGAATCGGATAACTCAGAATACATAATTGGCATCGGAACAGATTATTTATGGAATCTGCTCCAGGAGGCCGATTTTATGATGTATGGAGGAAGCGGAGTTAGTTTTATATTTATCAGCGGCAACAATGAATATAATAGTTCTAACATAGCTTCTACTGCTCAAGTAAAAAAAGAAGAGAGCCTGACAAGTTTTAAAACAGGTTAAAGAGGTATCTTAGGAGTAGAATGGTCAGTTAGCAAAAATATTGGTATACACTCCGAATATGTATTGAGCTTAAATTATACATGGGACAAGAATGAAACAAAATCTTCAACTAATGGTAATCAAGAGCCAACCGTAATCAATAAGCAGAATAGGCTATTAATTAATACTGTTGTTTTATTCGGCATCAGCATTTATTTGTAAAAAAATAATTAAAAAACCAATAAACAAAATATTTATTTGAATTACACCTTAGTCAAAATTTGCTGGTCTATCATGCTCAGAAGAGTTAAGGAGTAGTATTTTATACTTTCTAAATTTTTCCTCAGTCGATTTTTTACGTGCGCTTAAAAAGCCGGGTTTCGAGGGCATCTCTTTTTTCGATATACAAACAGCAGGGCTTTTATATTCTCTTCTGTTTCAAACTCTGATGAAAAATTCTAACTTTCTTTGATATAAAAGAGGAAAATCAACTTCAAAGACAGTTGCCTTAGACAAGTTTCACAGCCAGCTAAAAATTTTGTCTTGCATTGTTATTTTATATTTTTTTCATCGGTGTAAAACTGAATAGGATTAATCAAATAATTAAAATGAAAGAAATCGGTCACTAATTATTCTCTGAGCAAGACTGATTAGTCTTCTAATTCTTCTCTTTCAGTCGATTCCAGTTTTTAATTATTATAATTTTTCTAATTTTATATCATAAATAAAATAATCCTTACACAAAAAAAGGGATGTTATGGCAAATGCAAAATTCAGCATACCGGTACCACCCAATGAACCGGTAAAAAGTTATGCTCCGGGCACCCCGGAACGTGAAGCATTAAAAAAGCAACTCAGTTTAATGGCTCGGCAGACAATCGAAATTCCGTTAATAATCGGCGGTAAGGAAATTAAAACCGGTGATACCGCCAGCTCCGTTTGTCCACACGACCACAAAACAGTACTGGCTAAATACCATAAAGCCGGAGAAAAAGAGATTCAAATGGCAATCGAATCCTCGATGATGGCTCATAAAGTCTGGTCGAGAATGGAATGGCACGATAGGATTGCTGTTTTTTTGAAAGCTGCCGACCTTCTCTCGTTAACAGAGTGGCGTTATATTCTTAATGCCGCCACAATGCTCGGCCAGAGCAAGAACGTATTTCAGGCTGAAATTGACTCAGCAGCTGAACTGGCGGATTTCTTCCGATTCAACGCTTACTATGCAATGAAAATTTACGAAGACCAGCCGCTCCATTCGCCTCCCGGCATGTGGAATCGAATGGAATATCGTCCTCTGGAAGGTTTTATATTTGCAGTTGCACCTTTCAATTTTACATCGATCTGCGGTAATCTTCCGACTTCGTCTGCATTGATGGGAAACGTTGCTCTTCTTAAGCCAGCATCAAGCTCGGTCTATTCTGCATACTGGATTATGAAACTTCTGGAAGCAGCAGGATTGCCAGAAGGTGTTATCAATTTTATACCAGGCTCTGGCTCAAAGGTCGGTAAAATTGTTATGGATTCGCCTGACTTCGGTGGCATTCACTTTACAGGTAGCACACCTACGTTTCAATCAATGTGGAGAACTGCAGCGAATAATCTATCAAAATATAAATCATACCCTCGTATCGTGGGAGAAACTGGCGGAAAGGATTTCGTATTTGCTCATGCCAGTGCGGATCAAAAAGCTCTGGGCACAGCTCTAATTAGAGGCGCTTTTGAATATCAGGGTCAAAAATGTTCTGCAGCTTCGAGAGCTTACATACCAAAATCGATCTGGAATTCATTGAAAGAATTTATGATCGACGAGCTTAAAACTGTACGAATGGGAGACGTACAGGACTTTACAAACTTTATGAATGCAGTTATAGATAAAAATGCTTTCGATTCGATTACAGGTTATATCGAATATGCCAAACATTCAAACGAGGCCGAAATCATCTTTGGTGGAAATTATGACGATTCAGTTGGATATTTCATCGAGCCGACAGTTATATTGACCACAAATCCGAAATTCAAAACGATGGAAGAAGAAATATTCGGTCCTGTTCTGACAATCTACGTTTACGACGACAATAAATACGAAGAGACTCTCCATCTTTGTGACGAGACTTCGCCTTACTCGTTAACGGGCTCAATTTTCGCTCAGGACAGGAAAGCAATCGAACTTGCAGACAAAATTCTCACAAACGCAGCTGGCAATTTCTACATCAACGACAAACCGACGGGTGCAGTTGTAGGTCAACAACCCTTCGGCGGGGCAAGAGCCAGCGGCACAAACGATAAAGCCGGCAGTTACCTCAATCTTCTCAGATGGGTTTCGGCAAGAACAATTAAAGAAAATTTCATTCCACCAAAAGATTACAGATATCCTTTCATGCAAGATAAATAATATTTTTACTGGGCTGCCATTCGGCAGCCTCTTTTTATTTCTGCAGTTCAATTCTTCATTAACTTCTTCTTAAAAAGAAATTTTATCAACCAGCGAAGGTATGTTTACGTGAGAACTTAATTGTTTCGCTGTTTGTTTTATTTTACGAAACTTTATTATTATTGAAACCATTTTTAGGAAAGGTTATACGATGAAAAAGTTATTATCAATAATAATTTTAGTCACAAGCGTTATAAATGGACAATTAGAACTGCCACGTTTGAGTCCGAAAGCCGAAGTTTATCAACGCCTTGGCTATACTGACATTTCAATCGAATATTCGCGTCCTGGAGTTAAAGGGAGAAAAATCTGGGATGGTCTGGTACCCTACGGCAAAGTATGGCGCACGGGCGCAAATGAATCGACGAGAATTAAATTCACAACCGACGTTATTATAAATGGTCAAACGGTCCCGGCCGGCATTTATTCACTATTTACAATTCCAGAAAAAGACGAATGGACAATCATTTTGAATAAGAAACTGGGTTGGGGACTCGATTACAAACCGGAAGAAGATTTAATGAGATTCAAAGTTAAGCCAGAAAGGACCGAGTTTACCGAACGTCTTCTTTTTCTTTTTCCTGTAATTTCCGATTCAATCTGTACGGTCGAAATGCGGTGGGAAAATCTCAAAATTTCATTCGACATTTCGGTTAAACTAAACGAAGAAGTTTATAAACGCATCAAAGAAGCTCTGGCAAAAGCAGATTCAGACGACTGGCAGGTTTACCTCGAAGCCGCACGTTACGCTGCCGAAAACGGTGTATTCCTCAACGAAGCTGAAATATGGACTGAAAAAGCCCTTTCAATTACAAAAAATTTCTACACTTATCTGATTAAAGCCAAACTCCTTTATCGACAGGGAAAATATTCCGAAGCTCTCTTCACCCTTGAACAGTGCAGAGAAGCCGGAAGAAACAACGACGACTATCCAGGCTACATTTATGAAGTTGACCTCCTTGAAAAAAGAATTCGTGAAAAGCTGAATTAAGATGAAAAAATTCGATATACCCGATTTTTATAGAAGTCCAATTATTTCAGCAATAAAAGAGAGCCGTAAAAAATCTGACCCTCTAAAAAAAGATTTTTCTCCTACGCGTCTGGATTTCGGAAAATTAACATTGTTGATCGCGCGGCATTTTGGTTTCTGTTACGGTGTTGAAAACGCCATCGAAATTGCATATAAAACTGTAAGGTCGAACCCCGGCAAAAGAATTTTTCTGCTCAGCGAGATGATACACAATCCACATGTCAATGAAGATTTAAGAAGCAATGGCGTAAATTTTATAATGGACAGTCACGGCAATCAATTTGTGCCATGGGAAGAAATAACAAGCAATGATATTGTAATTATTCCTGCATTCGGAACCACAATTGAAACCGAGAACCTGCTCAAAAGCAAGAACATCGATACAGTTGCATACAATACAACCTGTCCTTTTGTACAAAAAGTCTGGAACCGTTCTGCTTCACTCGGAAGTAAAGGTTACACAATTGTCATTCACGGTAAATATTATCATGAAGAAACAAGGGCCACTTTTTCGCACACCTCTATCAATTCACCATCGATCATAGTACGCGACATTAAAGAAGCAGGTGTTCTTTCAGAATTCATTCTGGGAATCAGAAGCCAAAAAGAATTTTATGAATATTTCAAAGGGAAACTTACACCAGGTTTTCGATTTCCAGAGGACCTGGAAAAAATTGGAGTGGTCAATCAAACTACAATGTTAGCCGAAGAAACTGAGGAAATTGCAAATCTCCTTAAGAATACCATGCTAAAAAAATATGGAGAAGAAAATCTAAAAGAACATTTTGCCGATACACGCGACACTCTTTGTTATGCCACAAACGACAATCAATCGGCAACATACGAACTCACAAAGCAAAGTGCAGATGCGGCTATTGTAGTAGGAGGATACAATAGTTCAAATACATCTCATCTGGTCGAAATTCTCTCTTCTAAATTCCCTACTTATTTTATTTCCGACCCAGGTAAAATAATTTCAAAAGAAGAAATTGTTTACTACGACCTCAATCAAAAAAAAGAAGTGAAGAAAAAAAACTATTTGCCTTCTGACAAACCTCCTATAATAGCTATCACGAGCGGAGCGTCGTGTCCCGACTCGCTGGTTGAGGAAGTGATTAGCAAACTGATTTCTTTTTATGATGTGGAGTTCACACCCGAAATATTGAACAATCAAACAAGATCTGTAAGCGAACTGTAGTCAGGGTCAAAAAGTCTTCTGTATATTCTCATTGCATACGAATCGGTGGCTCCGGCTAAGTAGTCGCACACCATTCGTGCCCTCCGTTTTTTTACGGACTCCGACCGTATAATTCTGTCGTTAAAATCCGGAAGCAATTTACTGGCTGAAGATTCTAAGATATAATTTTCTTCGAGTAAATTGAACACTTTTTCGATCATCGAATTCCCCTTGAATTCGATTTGATGAAGCGTGGGCGAACGAAACACAAGTTCGACGGAAATTTTTTTATAAATCTCCACCCGCTTTTTAATCTCTTCCGGAACAATCAATTCAAACATATATCTGTTGGTATGTTTATCCATGAAAGTATTTCTTCTTCTAACCGAGCATGCTACGATGAATTCGCCAATTTGTGCCCCGAATTTTTGCTTGTAACTGTCCTCTTTTATCCAGTCGATAATATCATCAACTATTTTTTCTTCATCGCATCTACTGCAGTTGTTTTGTTTCCATTTAGAAAGTTTAGCTATGTTAATAAAACCGCCTGAAATACTATCGACCAAGTCGTTGACGGCGTAGGCTGTGTCGTCCGCCCAATCCATAATCTGGCATTCGATACTGCGGAAATTATTTAAAAAATTGACGTCGTTTTTATGCGAATCATATTCGCCTTCCCAGATAAAATTTATATAGTTTTCCTGCTCGTCGTAGAGAAAACGGTTTTCTGGTTTATTGAAATTACTGAAAAGGGCTTTATATTTTAAAATGCCGTCGAGGAATGCGCGCGTTGGATTCATGCCGCGATAACCAGTTCCGTCGCGGTAAAAAATTTCCGTTACCAATCGTAAAGTTTGAGCATTCCCTTCAAAACCGCCGTAGCTGTGCATCAATTTATTTAATATCCTTTCGCCTGCGTGACCGAAAGGAGGATGACCGAGGTCGTGAGCCAGACAAATTGCTTCGACCAGATCGGAGTCGATGTGAAATTCTTCGTTGAAAAATTCTTTTTGAGAAGTAGATAAATAATTACAAATTGACCTGCCGATCTGTGCTACCTCAATTGAATGCGTTAAGCGAGTTCTGTAAAAATCGTATTCACCAGGCAAAAACACCTGCGTCTTGCCCTGCAATCTTCTGAATTCAGAAGAATGAATTATTCGGTCCCTATCAATTTGAAACGGTGTCCGGTAGTCATTTGAACGTTCACTTTCTTTCAGACGTTGCATATCGAAAGGTGTGTAAAATTTGTTTTTCATTTTCTCTATTCTGATTTTTGTACTTAAAAATAATAAATAATTGTAATTGGGACACAATCACTCACATAACGACATACTGACCGCTACAAAAGGAAGATTAATTTTTGTTATCCTTCTTAATCTCATAATTACTGTTACTGAAGTAATTGGAGGGTTGATATCGGGAAGTTTGGCTTTGATTTCAGATGCGCTTCACAATTTTTCCGACAGCGTTTCGATTGTAATCAGTTACATTGCTCTGAAATTAAAGTACCGTTTAAATTCACCGCGTCACACTTTCGGCTTAAAGCGCGCAGAAATTTTAGCGGCTGTAATTAATTCTGCAGTGCTTATCGTAATTTCGCTCTATCTTTTTTACGAAGCAGCTAAAAGATTTGTTGTCCCGACCGTAATTGAAACGGAAATAATGGGTATTGTTGCACTTGTGGGACTCGTAGCTAATTTGCTGGCCGTTCTACTCCTTAGAAAAGATTCTAAATCGAGTATTAACATCAGGTCTTCGTATCTCCATTTACTTAGCGATACAATTTCGTCTGTGGCTGTGCTTGGCGGTAGCATAGCCATTAAACTCTGGCAAGCTCACTGGATTGACCCGCTTCTGACAATCCTCATTGGCATTTATATTATAAAAGAAAGTATTTCAATACTACTCGAAGCAATTCATGTATTGATGGAAGGTGCGCCTGGGAATATTTCAATAGAAGAAATTCAGAGCGAAGTAGAAAAATTTGCGGAAGTTGAAAACATCCACCATATCCATATGTGGATGGTAGGTGAAAATGACATTCATCTGGAAGCGCATGTAAATGTTCACGACATGAAGATAAGCGAAAGCGACCTCTTGAGAAAAAAAATAATCGAACAGCTACACAACAAATTCGACATACACCACATTACACTACAGTTTGAGTGTAATCAGTGCCCTGAATCTGGCCTCATTGAACAACATCGATAATTACTTCTTAGCAATCAGTGTTTTAAAAGCGACGGCATACATTTGAATCTGTTTCATCATCGCTGCCAATCCGTTTTTTCGTGTAGGCGATAGATGTTTGTCGATTCCAATTTGTTTTAAGAATTCCGGTGGGTTCGACAATATTTCATCCGGCGTATGGCCTGAATAAACTGCCAAGAGTAAAGCAATCAGTCCTTTTACAATTGCTGCGTCGCTGTCAGCTTCAAAATAAATTTTGCCGTCCTTTAACTCGGCTTTTATCCAGACCTGCGACTGGCATCCGTCGAGTTTATATTTATCTATTTTTAATTCTTCATGCATTTGTGGCAATTGCCGACCCAGTTCAATCAAATGTTTATAGCGCTCCTCCCAGTCAGTATATTGTTCAAACTCTTCAACCAATTTTTTCTGCTTTTCTTCTATTGTCATGGTAATTGTTTTTTTTAGTGCTAATATATAAAAATCTGTTCAGCTATATCATAAAAATTCGGGCTCTTTGACATTAAGCATAAATCTACAATCATTAAATAACAGCGTATTTATCTATTCTCTGTCATACAACTATGTATTGAAAACGTTTTATTCAGAAAAAACAACTTTTTTCGTTAAATTAAAGAGTGATTTTTTGAAATAATATTATAAGGCTATGTCGCCTCTCTTTATTTTTTTGATAGTTCTTGTTGTGGGATTCTTAGGTGCAAATCTGTTCAGAGATAAACTGTTAACAAAAGTTTCTCTGCCGGCGGGACTGGAATATATATTACTTGGAATACTTTTAGGTCCTTCGTTTTCTAACTGGTTGAATGGAAACTTTGCTTTTAATATCCCCCAACTGGTTGACGATAATATGCTGCGACAGATGGCGCCCGGAATTGCGGCGGCAACTGGAATTATAGGACTTGTATACGGACTTCGCTTCAAAGTGAGTGATTTTCAGAATGCCGATTCAGAACACATTCGCGTAACTATTTTCGATGTATTAACTACGGTATTGGTTATAGGTGGAATTTCTTTTGCAGTTTTCCATTTTTATCTTTTTCCTGATTCAAAGTTCGAAGATACACTGGCAGCAGCTGCAGCACTTGGACTGATGGGTTCTGTTTCCTCTAACTCCCTGATCAAATCAATTAAAAATCGTTATCAATTAACCGGTAAAATTTCTTCGGCGCTCGACGTTTCTACAAAAATTAATCTGGACATTAATATATTCCTTTTCGGTCTTCTTTTTGGAATAGTTCATATCGGTTCTACAAACACATTTATTAAATCGCCAATTGAATGGATTGTAACGAGTATAGTGCTGGCTTTATTAATCGGTATTCTACTGAATATTTTTCTTGGAAGAGAGGAAGATGAAAACAAATTTTTTGTCGCCATAATTGGTACGATAGTATTTACAAGTGGAATCGGCTATTTCATCAATATATCACCTCTCTTTATGAATTTCATTCTTGGTTTTATACTAGCAAATTTTTCTAAAATAGCCGGTAAGATAGAAAAACCAGTCACAAAATTAAGTGAGCCAGTCGGTATTCTTGTGGTTATTATGGCTGGCTTTAATTGGATTCCTGTGCCGTTGATACTCTTTGTTGTAGCAACTGCGGCATTTATATTTATTCGCTTCTTTTCCAAGGGATTTGCAGGATATCTGGCTTACGTTTCGTCATTCGAAAAGGATAAACTGGTGCCAAATATCGGACTCGGCTTGTTACCTCAGGATATAATTGTCTGTGCAATGGTCGTCGATTTTATAAATGTATATCAGAATGAATTCACAAATCTGGTCGTAAGCTGTATATTAACGTCCATGATTTTCTTTGGTTTGATTAGTTACAGGTTGTCCAAGCGGTTATTAGTCGATGCCGGCGAAATTAGAGGAGCGGCAAAATGATCCCTGTCCTGAGAAGAATTATAGTTATTTCGATTCTCTTTTCGATTTTTTTATTTGTCGAAACAATCCAGGTTGAATCGACCGGCATTATAAATCCAAAGACACTCGCTGTACTTGGCTTTTTAATTATTGCCTCGTTTGCTCTCGGTGAAATTTTTGCCCTTATAAAATTGCCTCGTGTTATCGGTTATCTTTTAATTGGAATTATTTTTGGTCCTTATTCGCATTTTATTTTCGATACAAAAATCCTTCAGATTTTTAACAATCAGGTGATTCATGATATAAGTCTGGTTAATAATGTAACCCTTGCGTTAATTGCTCTTACCGCTGGACTCGAATTAAAAATAAATGCTATTAAATCGTTTTTAAAATCTTCATTGCTCATACTTCTATTCAAAACAATTACAATTTTCGTGTTGATTACCGGCACGGTTTATTTCCTATCGCCATTCGTACCATTTTTAGCAGGTGAAAACTGGACATTAAAATTAGCTTCGGGATTGATACTATCGGTAATTGCGCTTGGCACGTCAATAGAGCTAACACTTGTGGTTGCAAACGAATTAAAAGCCAGAGGTAGATTCGTCGATTTAATTTTGAGTACGGCTATCTTAAAAGATATTCTCGTAATATTACTACTTGCAATCGTACTAACTATTTCGGCGTCATTACTCTCGATATCAGGCGGTGCAGAATCGCCATTTATTACTTTAGGAAAGGAACTTCTTTTCTCGCTTCTATTTGGCGGAGTTCTTGGTGCTGCTGGCTTTCTCTACATGAAGTATATTAACCGCGAATTACTTTTGTTTATAGTTGCATTCGTCGTATTCGGCAGTGAAATTGCATCGATGCTCCATCTGGAAATGCTCGTCACGTTTGTAACGGCAGGTTTTATTATTCAAAATTTCAGTCAGTACGGCGAACAAATTCACAAACCGCTCGGAAAAATTTCATTGCCAATATTTATTACCTTCTTTACTATCGCAGGAGCTTCTCTAAATCTTTTTTCTGTTTCTGAAGCCATTGTAATTGGAATTATTATCGTACTGGTCAGAGCACTCGCCTTCTATCTTTCGATCACATTTGCAACCAAAGCTACGCGTGAACCGCTTGAAATAACAAAATTCAGCTGGATGGGATTTCTTTCGATTGGTGGATTGATGCTCGGACTGGCCATAATTATTAGTCAAAAATTACCAGGCCTGGGAAACGAACTAAAAAATTTGATTACATCAGTTGTGGCGCTCAATATTTTTATTGGACCTGTCCTATTTAAAATCGGAATAACAAAAGCAAAATCATTTTCTCAGGCAGAGGAGATCCAGCCTGCAGAATTACAGGTAGAAAAAATTGAAAAGGATATAAAACCAATAAAAGTTAAAGCCAGATTCAGAGAACCTGACTTAAAACACGAGGAACTCAATAAATCACTCTATAATATTTTAATTAAGGTAAATAATATCCTTTCGGAATTCGATAAAAAGTTTATTCAGTCACGGGGCGAGGAATCACTCGAACTCCTTGTTAGTTTAACTGAGAAATATTCGGATGAATACCAGTCACTCAAAAAACTGTTAAGCGACACAGCAATCACGCATTCTAAGATACGAATGGAGATTTTGAAGGTTAAAAAGAATCTTTCTGAATGGCTAATTGCACTCTGCGAGGAAAGAAAGAAAACTGAAAAAAGAATTCTCAATCTCGAACCTTTAATCAGGGATCTGTTTTATGCTTTCATCGATCTGACAGACGGTTTAAAATACGAATACCTTGCGGACCTCGAAGAGGAAAAATACATATCGTCGCCTGAAGATGGCACTCTACTCAAACTGAGAAAATTTCTACTTCGCTCGAAGCTACACGTCAATCGATTATTCAACAAAGATTATAAACTCAAAAGAAGGATAAAATACCGCAACCTGACCAAGTATTATCTCGTTGGCGAATCCTCGCAGGAAATTCTCGAGTCGGTCAATCTTGTAGGAATAGAGAGACTTACGACCCTGAAAATTTTGAGAACATTTTATAAACAAACCAACGAAGAACTCGATCAATTGCTCGAGACGGCATTAAATGAAAAAGACAACGTTGCTCTGCCGATGATTCTAATCGAAAAGCTCGACGAAATTCACCAGCAGATGACTTCTTCAATAACGGTCTACACAAACGAAATAAACGCTACGGTTGAAGAAATTGGAAGACGACTTTTTTATGCAGTTGCCAACCCTTTTAATAAACTGATTGATACACTTCATATAGCTGGAACGTATGAATTTAACGAAAGACAATACCGATTTTCGAAAGTATTCGAAAAGAGCGAAAACGCAAAAGAACTGGCTCTTCTGTCGATTCGCTACTGGACTATCTATTATGCTGGAATTATCGGACTTTTCCAGAAAGAAGCTTATATCGACAAATTGAAAGTCGACATTGACGTTACACTCGCTGAATCGCTTATTAGTGTATCGGAGGAAATCAACAAAGACATACGCGAAACAAATGCCCAGCTTCAGAAGGAATTAAAAATCTTTCGCAAGAAATTAGCCGAAATCGATTCACTCAGTAACGAAGAACTCGAACAACTATTTCACGAAGAAAAATTATCCCATTTTATCAATGTAATTCAAAAGCAACTAAAAATATTAAAAGAAGTAAGCGAAGGGAAAAAAATCGATTTTCTCTTCGACCATTTTATAAGCCGTTTCAAAAATATAGCAGCTTCACTGCCTGAAACCGTCGAACTTCTCGAAGAAGCTGACCTGGTACTCGAAGAGAGAATACCAAAACTTCAATCGCTAAAATCCGTTCCGATACGATCTATTGCAAATACAATTCTCCACAACAAACTTTCTGTAGACATCGGCGAAATCAACGAATTGATGGTCAATCAATTTTCTCTTATAACAGAAGAAGTTAAAAATTATCTACTTATTATTAACTTCCACTTCGATACTGCAATACACGAATTAGAGAAACCAGAATCGGACAGACAACTGGCAGTCAATCTGGCTAATTCTTTTTATGAAAAGATGTCCTTCCGTATAGATGAAGTTAATAAGATTATCGACCGCATTGAAACGGATATCAACAAACGCCTTACCGAGAGAGTCTCCGCAAGTCTTGAATCAATTAACGATTTGATAATGAAAAAATCTTACGGGGACATTAAGTCATACCTGACCAAAGCTGAACAAAAAGGAAAGTTGCTCAAAACATATAATCAAATAAGAGACGAACTGAAACATTTAATTAGAAAATACAGAGTAATCATAAAACGGAATTACAATCTTTATTTCAGATATGTAATTAACGATCTGCTTGTAAAATACAACATTGTTAAAATTGAGAGAGGCGATAGCGATTCTGAAACGTTGTTTAACAAATCTAAAATTGAGAAACTTCCTTTTATCTACAAAAAGCTTTTCGATGGAACTCCGATTGATACATACAATCTTTTTGTTGGACTCGACCAGGTTGAAAAGACGATTAAATACATTATTGAAAGACACAAGAAAAATGAAAAGTCTTCACTTTTGATTGCCGGCGAAACTGGCAGCGGCAAATCGAGTTTGTTAAATTTTATTATTAATAACTACTTAAAAACACACAACATCGTACGCTACGAATTCACTTACACAGTAACCGAAGAACGCGAACTATTGCGTATTTTGTGCAGAGAATTGGGCTACAATCACACTTATTCTTTGAATGAACTCGTATTCCTTTTAAATGATAAAAGCAACAAAAGAGTAATTGTGCTCGAGAGTTTAAACGAATTATACCTGCGTAAAATTTCAGGTTACGATGCATTGAACGCATTGCGCTACCTCATAAATTCTACTTCGGAAAACACTCTGTGGATCTGTACTTCCGATAAATACAGCTGGGAATTTATAAGAGATAATTTTGAATACACGCGTGTATTTGAAAAAGAGATAATGGTTAATGAACTTCACAAAAGAGAATTACGTACAATTATAACGACAAGGCACAATGCAACTGGTTATAACCTTGTATTTAAGCCAACGGAATTATACAAATTCAAGTCAAAATTCGTAAGACCAAAATCGATAGAAGCCGAGCAAAAAAAATTAGCTTCGCTTTATTTTAATAGACTCGAAGATTTTTCCGAAGGCAACATTATTGCAGCTATGTTTTTCTGGCTGGTTTCCATCGAAGAAATCAAAGACAATAGAGTGTTCATTAAAGTACCCAGAAAAATTGAATCCAGACTTCTCGAAAAACTTGAAGATATTTATTTGCTTACCCTATTCAATATTGTCCTTCACGGCACTTTAACTTATGAAGAACACTCGGCTCTTTTTAACTTATCTTTAAGCAACTCGAAAGAAATACTCGACTATCTTTACACGAAAAATTTAATAGATAAGCACGAATGGAGTATTGGCTCTGCACACTTTTTTATAAACCGTTTCTTCTTCAAATTAATCGAAAGAGAATTAAAAAAGAGAAATATCATTTAGTGAAAACGAAATATTATATAACCATTTTAACTTTGCTGTTGGCGGGCAAGGTCCTATCGCAGGACAGCCTGCAGATGCGGGACACAATGAGCGTATTAAAACCAGCCCCATCCATTCACGATACGCTATTGAGCCCGGCACCCATTTCAAATATCGAGGAGGCTAAAGATTCTGCTGTCATCATAAAAAATTCGGTCCGTGCAACACCTGATACAAAGAAACATATTTCAACTCCAATTCGTCAGTCCCGGCGGGCACTCGATATCTTCAAATCGGTGGATTTTATAACATTACTTGAAGCCCTGTTTCTGATATTTATTGCCTTTGTAATTTTCCGCCTGCTGAACAGAAGCAGCAAATCTACTTTGGCTCGACGATTACCACTCTTTTCGACACATTTAGTTCCTGCATTGAAAGCAATAACTATAATATTGATAGCATATTTAGTTATTAATCTAATTTTTGACATGTCGAAAGAAATCCTTCTGGGATTATTAATAATTGTTATAATTACAATGGCTCTTGCTTCGGTGCCTGTAATTAAGAACCTTATAGGAGGTTTTATTTTGACATACAATCCTCCGTTCGGGAAAGGAGATATAATACACGTTCAGGAATATACAGGAAAAGTAGTCGAAGTAAATTTGAGACATACTACAATTGTTACTGACAACGGTTCGAATGTATCGCTGCCAAATTCCATTTTTTTGAGCAAGCCGGTAGAAAATATAAACATCGGGAATCGGGAACAGAAAATCACAATAAATATTGATTTACCTTCATCGATGGAACATGACCGAATTATAAAAATTCTGAAAGAAGCAGCTCTTTCTAACCCTTATTTATATACTCGAAAAAAAGTGGAAGTATTCCTGAAAAAATCAGACGCTCTCGATAACACTAACACCTATGAAGTAAATTTTTATATTTTTGATAGGCAATTTTACGATGAGTCGTTAAATCATTTTAATCAAACTGTGGCAAACAAAATTAAATCTGTTAATTGAAAAAAGAATTACGCGAAAATATTGCCCGTTTTTCCAAAATAATTGTAATCATTTCGAGTCTGCTCGGGATAGCTTCGATAATTGTAGAATATGGCTTTCAGATAAAAAGCAGCGAAGCTGGCACTCTCCATTTTATCACAATTGGAGTTATCATTGTATTCATTATCTATCACATTCTGCAATTGTATATTTCTGAAAACAAAGCCCTCCATTTAAAAACACACAAATTTGAAATAATAATAATCTCCCTCATTTTACTGGAAGGATTATTATCGTTTTTCAATTTAAGTCTTGTCGAAAGAATTGGGACAGCATTAAAGCTTAAGAACATAACTTATTTATATATTGTATTTGCACAGATATTTATAGTCGTAGGGATTATATCGGGAACTTTGAGGTACAATATCAAATTACTTCAGTCTAAAATTCATCCTTCGCGACTTTTCATATTCAGCTTTTTGTTTACGATAATAGTGGGAACATTTGCATTAATGCTACCTGCGTCAACCGTCGAAGGCAAAATCACTTTTGTCGATGCACTTTTTACATCGACAAGCGCCGTTTGCGTTACAGGTTTAGTTACACTGGACACCGCTACTTATTTTACCACCTTCGGTAAATTAACAATTATGGCTCTCTTCCAGATCGGTGGACTTGGATTGATGACTTTTACCACATTTTTTGCCATATTTTTATCAGGTGGTCTCGGTATTAAAGAAAGGATATTGCTCCACGATTTGCTTGAAGAAGAAAATATAGGAGCAATAACAAGAGTATTAACTTATTTGCTTTCAATTACTTTTATCATCGAAGCTATTGGCACCTCTGTATTGTTCTACAGTTGTAGAAACTCTTTTAGCAGCATTAACGACGCGCTTTTTATATCTATTTTCCATTCAATATCGGCTTTTTGTAATGCTGGATTTTCCCTCTTTTCAATGAATTTAATGGACCCTGCAGTACGTTACAATCACTTATTTACAACAACAATCACAATTTTGATTATACTCGGCGGTTTGGGGTTTCCCACCATCATTTCACTTTTGAGACTCAAAAACATTACAAGTAAGATGGGGAAATTATCGATAAAGCTGCCGCTACAAACACGAATCGTAATCTTCAGCACAGTCTTACTAATTATTTTTGGAGCCGTTTCGTTTTATTTTTTGGAGCAACATAATACTTTGAGAAACTTAAATTTATTCGAAAAAATTAACGCATCTTATTTTCAATCGGTAACAGCTCGAACAGCGGGATTTAATACAATTGACTTCGGATTAATCACAACTCCAACAGCTGTTTTGTTTCTTCTATTGATGTTTATCGGAGCTTCGCCAGGTGGTACGGGTGGCGGCGTTAAAACCACAACGTTTGCGCTTTTATTTTATGGTTCGATTGCAATTCTCAAAAATAAAAAAGAAGTTTCCATTTACAACCGCGCAATCCCGAATGAAGTTATTATAAAGGCGTTAATAAAAGCAGGCCTATCGATTTTTTTCATTACATTCGGTATTTTTCTTTTGACCATAACAGAACGCGCCGACTTAACAAAGGTTGCTTTCGAAGCATTTAGCGCTTTTGGTACAGTGGGATTATCGATGGGATTGACACCAGAATTAACGTGGGGAGGAAAGATAATAATCGTTCTACTTATGTTTATCGGCAGAGTTGGTCCACTGGCTTTCCTCTATACATTTATGACCGGCACCAAAGAAGATTATTACGAATTGCCTCATGAGAACATTTCAATACTTTAATTAAAGGTATGGATATGAACAAGAAATTTGCAGTTATCGGTCTGGGCGATTTTGGATTAAGTGTAGCCCTTTCACTGGCAGAAAAGGGCGCGGAGGTAATTGCTATCGACCGCGACATGGAAATTATTGAAGATATTAAGGACAAAGTTACATATGCCGTTAGAATGGATTCAACCGACGAAAAGGCTTTAAGGTCGCTCGGTGTCGATAAAGTGGATGCAGTAATTATTTCGATGGGCACAAACTTCGAGGACACAATTCTTACCTCCGTTTTATTACTTCAAATGAAAGTTAAAAAAGTTATTGCAAGAGCTACTTCCAAGATACACGAAAAGATTTTGACTAAACTTGGAGTCGATCAGGTAATTTCACCCGATTTCGAGATTGCAAATAAAGTTGCAAACACTTTAATAAGTGACGATATACTGGACTTTATTTCTTTGGGAGAAGAATATAGCATCTTCCAGATACGCGCCCCAAAAGCATTTATTGGCAAGTCGCTTCAAGAAATCGACCTGCGAATTCGTTACAATCTGAATTTAATTACAATCAAAAGAGAGTATAAAGTAAAAGATGAAACGACCGGCGAAGAACTGACGAAACAACGAATTTACGGCGTTCCAACTTCTACAACAATCGTTGAAGAAAACGACATTCTTGTTCTCTTCGGTAAAGAAAAAGATGTCAAAAAAGTTATCGACTAAAAATCGGGCACGGGAAAAACTGGCAAACTCTCGTGTCCTTCCTCGTCTACCGATTGAACTGCAAATAAATAATTATCTTTTGAGTAAGGTAATTCAATACTATTAGACTCGACGTAAATCTTCTTTTCCCATAATGGCATGTAAGTTTCCCGCATCAGAACGTAGTAACCAGAAGGTTTTTTGCCTGTAGGATTATCCCATGTAAGTATTGTTGTGTTAGATAACTTTTTAACGTCGACTCTTACATTTTCGGGCTGAGGCGGAGCTAGTGCCAGGTTGGCTATAACGGCGCAATTAACTGCCGTTATTTTTCGTGCATATTCAAAGTCGATGAATTCAGGTAAATCGCCATATTGAATTCCATTTTCTTCCCTTACATACTCGTGCTGATGAAAATAATTTTCGTTCATTTCACAAAAACGAACAGCGGCAAAGCCATGTCGATTAAACGGAGTATGATCTCCACCCCTTAAAAATCGGTCGCGCCTGAAAATTAATTTCACGTTTATTTGGTCCACGTATCTTTCACCTACTTCCTTTATATACCTTGCAAGCTGGCGAGAAATTCCGTCGTAATCAGAGCCGGACAATATACGAATTCTTTTTTCTTCATCCGATTCAACTGCCGGTATACTTTCACTAAAAACTCTTACGTTAATATTATCTTTCAATTTTGTTTGACTCGAAAGTGTATTACCGATCATATCGTTATTGAGCATTGCAATCAAACGATATTTACCTTCTGCCTGGAGTGATTTAATTTTTTCGGCAAGGTGATTTGAACCATATAAACCCTGTTCTTCGCCCGTAAAAGCGACAAACATTATAGTAGCCGGAAATTTTGTCGACGACATTACTCGCGCAAGTTCCAGAACGGCGGCTACACCGGACAAATCATCGTTTGCGCCTGGCGCATATGAGGTACTATCCATAATATCGGCTACTCGCGAATCCAGATGCGCGCCAACTATTATCAAGCGCCTGTCGTTAACATCATATCCTTTCAAAGTACCAATAACATTCATCAAATTAACCTTGCGGTCTATTCTTATGCCGTCTGGTTTGACCTCGAAAAAATCGAGCTCTGAAATTAGTCTTCCATCTGAATTAATTGAGAATTGCTCGAACTTACTTTTAACCCACCTTGCCGCTGCGCCAATTCCTTCCTTCTCGTCAGTACGACTGCTGAGCGAATGACGCGTCTTAAATTCAGTCAATTTCACTACGTACGACTTCAAACTGTCTGCAGATATTTTATTTATCATCTTAATTATCGAACTATCCCGTTTTATAGCCAATTGTCCTTCAGCTGTTGAAAACGTAAACAGCGCAAGTAGTACCTGCAAAATTATCAAACTATAGACTTTTCTCATCTTTGCCTCCCGGCTTTACTTTTTATATACAATTTTTCCGCCGACAATCGTGTAAAGAACTTTCGTATTAAGAATCTCTTCTTCCGGACACTTGATCAAATTATTTGATAAAACTACAATATCGGCAAGTTTTCCTTCCTGGAGTGAGCCTTTTAAATTTTCTTCGAATGCAGCATAGGCCCCATTTATGGTATATGATTTAATTGCTTCTTCGCGTGTCATTTTTTGATTGGTATAAAATCCAATGCCGTCTTTATTTTTCCTTGTGACTGCTGCGTAAAAAGAAGCTATAGGATCAATCCTTTCAACCGGGGCATCCGTGCCATTACAAATAAGGGTACCATTATCGAGCAGACTTCGCCATACATAAGCACCTGAAGTTGCTCGTTCGTTTCCGAGTCGTTCAGTAACAAACGGTGCATCCGAAGTGCAATGAATTGTTTGCATTGCCGCTATTACATTCAAGATAGCAAAACGTTTAATGTCGTGCGGATTGAGGTGTTGTGCATGTTCAATTCGCCATCTCATATTCATGAATTCTTCATATTGGCTGGCATACTTCTCATATAAATTAAGCACTTCCCTGTTGCCTCTGTCTCCTATTGCATGGATGCAAATTTGAAAACCATTTTCCGCAGCAAGTCTGCAATAGTCATCGAGAGTTTTAATGGGTGTAACGTTCGAACCAAAGTTATCCGGAAGATCTGAATACGGTTCGAGTAGCCATGCTCCGCGTGACCCGAGCGCACCGTCAATATACTGTTTTATGGCTCGTACTGTTAACCGATTTTCTCCGTAGCCTATAAGTTTATAATCTCTCAATTTACCTTTCAATTTTTCGAGTGTATCGTATATCATTACATAAAGGCGAAGTTTTATAGAATTCGAATCGACCATATTTTTAATAATTTCTATCGTCTCCAGAGTTTCTCCGGCATCGTGCAAAGTGGTCACGCCATTTTTAAGACAGTGCTCAGAAGCAAGTTTAATTTTTTTGATTGTAATCTCATCGAGTTCATTTTGAGTTCTGTTGTTAAGATATTTTTCATATTCATTTCTTATAATACTTTCAGCATTTTCTTCGAAGACGCCTATTGGATTGCCTTTAGAATCGCGCACAATTCTGCCGCCGGATGGATTGGAAATAATTGTATCGACGTGCGCTAATTCCATAGCTTTTGCGTTTGCAAAGACTGCATGCCCGCTGGCGTGTATCAGCATTACAGGATTATAAGGAACCGCCTTGCTAAGATCCGTATGAACTGGATAACCTTCAACTTCTGGTTCGGGCTTCGGATCGAATTTTTCCTGATGCCAGCCGCGCCCTATTATCCACTCGCCCGGTCGCATTTCATCTGCTTTTTTTGCAACCGCTGCTATAATTTCGTCCCAATTCTTTGCATCCCTTAAGTCGATATCTAATAAACTTTCTCCTATTCCTACCAGATGAGCATGACTGTCGATAAATCCAGGCATTACAAATTTACCGTTCAAATCAATTACGACGGTCGAATCTCCAATATATTTCTTAATCTCATCATTCGAACCGACTTTATAAATTCTGTCCCCTTTAATTGCTATAGCTTCAGCCCATGGCAATGAATCGTTAACCGTATAAATTTCGCCGTTTAACATTACTAAGTCACATCTTTCGTTCATTCTATTCTCCCCGCAACCGAAGTTAATTAACAGTTTAATTAATGCGGATAATACAAAAAATTTTCTCATTATTCTCTCATCTATTTTCTGTTAACTATAATTACACCTATAATTATTATCACTCCGCTTATTAATGTTAATAAAGATATTCTTTCCGAAAGAAGAATCCAAGCTGTAAAGACGGTTACAAAAGGTTCCAGATACAAAAATGCACCTACGTGAGAAGAAGGCATTTCGTTCATTGCTTCTGCCCATAGGACATATGCGATACCAGAACAAAAGAAACCGAGGAACAGGAGCGCTGCAATACTTTCAGCTGACAAAACAATAAGGCTATTAACATTTTCGCCATTAAGTGTAAAGGGGGCAAGTATCAACGACATGAACAGAAACAAATAAAGTATCGTCATCAATGGAGGATAGTTCAGGGTAATTTTTTTCCCAACCAGAGAATAGACGCTCCATGTAAATGCACTGGCAAGTATTAAAAAATCCCCTCTATTTTCAATTAAACTTATCGACGTTATTTTCCCTTTGCTGATCAAAAGGATCAACCCGGAAAATGCAATCAAAATTCCACTCCATTGCCCGGCAGTGAGTCTTTCCTTAAAGAAAATCATTCCAAGCAGAGCCATAAAAACAGGAGTAATGCCAATAATCCAGCCGGTATTAGATGCCGTTGTATATTGCATGCCGGTCACCTGAATCCATAGATGGAAAGAAGCAATCAACGCAAGAATGAAAATCCATGAATGGTCGTGAAAATTAATTTTGAAAGTTCTTCCTCTTTTCATTGCAATGATCGACAACAAAATAACAGCCAGGAGCTGACGTACAAAAATAATCGTCAAAGGTCTCAGACTATCGAGCAGGAATTTTGTTGCAATAAAAGAAGCACCCCAAATAACAACGGACGCCAGGGGCTTCCAATACTTTTTTGTCATTAAGCTACTCACCTGGTTGACTATTGGGTTTTGTGCCCGCTTTACCTTCAAGTAAGTTATTATAAAATCTTTGTGTGGGATAAGCAAAATCGATGTCGTCATGTAAAGCGAATTGTTCGAGCACGGCTTGCCAAATATCATTTTCACTGGCTCTTCGCTGACGTGTTCGAGTAAGATACCTCATTGAGAGCATAATGCCGCTGTCTTTAACAGACACATAAACTATTGGTGTTAGTTTAGTGTAATAAATCAAATACTTTTTTGCAGCTTCTTTTATCTGTCTTTCAGCAGATTCGCTGAAGTGTTCCGTATTCTTTTTGTTGCTTTCAAAAGTGACCAGTACAGGTATCTTATTCCAGATATATTCAAATCCTGTTGCATAATTAGCCTGTGGAGTAGTAAAAACAACACTGTTAGGAATGTGTATTATTCTGCCGGTGCTTTGTTCTGCGTCCACCCAATTACCTACTTCCATGACTGAGAAATGAACTCGCTCATTTTTTTCTCAAACTAAATAGTGTTGATGGCAAAAGATTAACAACCGGTTCTATACCTCCCCACTTGTAATTTTTCTGATAAACAACAGTTTCAAGGAACAGTCCCGATGGTGGAGCTGTGTACTTTGTCGGTTCACGTGTAAACGTATTCAAATACGCTGCCACATCTTTCTCGTTTAGTTTATGTCTTCCTGCTTCTACAAGAACACCCACAATTCTACGCACCATTTTCCACAAAAAATGTGAGCCAATTATACGGATCAAAATAAGATCTCCTTCTTCCTTAAATTGAATTGCTTCGACGAGCACTTTTGTGGATTTGTCGTCAGCATCTTTATCGGCAAAGGATGCAAAATCATGCATTCCCTCGAATAAACCACCAATTTGTTTCATATACTCAACGTCAAGTTTGTCCTTAATCCACCATACGAATTGCTTTCCGAACGCCGTTCTTCTTTTTGAAATTTGATAAATATAACTGCGTGCGATGGCATCGTGTCGAGCATGGAAATTTTTATTAGCTTTCGACACTTCGAGGATGTTTATGTCGGCAGGTAATAAATCGTTGAATTTCATTTTTATTATTTCGGGAGCCAGCATCGTTTTGACTTCCAGATGGGCTACCTGATTAATTGCGTGGACACCTGCATCCGTTCTGCCTGAACCCTGCAACTCGACTTTTTCACCCTTAAATATTTTTTCGGCAGCTTCTATTAATTTACCCTGAATTGTTCTGCCGTTTTTTTGCATTTGCCAGCCACTGTAACGCGTTCCAACGTATTCAATGTCGAGTCTGAACCTGCTCATAAGCCTATTTTTTTTGAAAGCAATATAATTAGAAAGATTGTTATTGTTAATGGAATTTAATGAAATAATTTATTTTTCGATGAGTTTTATTCCAGCTCCGTAGATTGTTGAAATTGTTAGAGATTTATCCTCTTTGAGATAATTCCTGAGTTTAGAAACATAAACGTCCATACTTCTGGCTGCGAAATAGGAATCTTCGTTCCATATTTTTTTCAGAATAAATTGTTTTTCGACGACTTTGTTTTTGTTGTCGCACAGCACTTTCAGTAATTCAGCTTCCCTTGCCGTCAGTTTTTTTGAATTGTCTTCCACAATTAGAAGGCGCTCTTCATAATTGAAGATGTACTTCCCGATTTTAATATTGCCATTGATATTTGCATTATTGTATCTATTCAAAATAGCGTTTATTCTCAACATCAATTCTTCCATACTGAACGGCTTTGTAATATAATCGTCGGCGCCTAATTTGAAACCTTCTATTTTATCTTCGATCAATGATTTAGCAGTCAAGAAAAGGAACGGCACATTACTTTGATTTCTGATTTTCTTTGCCAGTGTAAATCCGTCCATCTTTGGCATCATAATATCAATAATACAGATATCGAATTTAGCCAAGCCAAATACTTTCCAGGCTTCCTCACCGTTTATCTGCTGATTAACTTCGTAACCCTTGAAGGTTAGATATTCCGAAAGAATGGAACCGAGATTACTATCGTCTTCAACCAAAAGAATTTTTGTCATGACATATTTTCTAATATTGGCAATGTAATTATAAACTTGCTCCCTTCATTCGGTTTGCTTTCCACTTTTATTTTTCCACCGTGCAGCTCTACAATAATTTTGCAGTAACTTAGACCCAATCCATTTCCTCTTACATTGTGAATGTTGCCTGTGGATATTCTGTAAAAAGTATCGAAGATTTTATCGATTTCGCTGCGAGGGATCCCGATGCCGTTGTCCATTACTTCTACAATGCAAAAAAATCCATTGCGGGAAACCGATATTTTTATGTCGGGCGTCCTCAAATTATATTTGATTGCATTATCAATTAAATTACCAAACACATTAACAAGGTGGTATTTATCGCCTTTAATAACCATACCCGAAGGTATGCCAGCCGTCTCGATGGAAAATTTTTCAGAACGCAATCTTTCATTAAAACTTTTTATACAATCGTTTATCACGTCGTCAATGGAGACTTCTTTTTTAACGAGATTGAATGACGAACCTCCATTTTTTTCGAGGGCTGCGGTTGTAAGCAAACTTTCGACCAGTCTCTTCAATCGTTCGTTTTCCTCGCTTACTATTTTAGAATATCTTTTCACCATTTTTTCATTTGCAGCAAGTTCTGGCTCGTTCAGTGCCTCGCAGGCAATCGATATCGTTGAAATCGGGGTTTTGAATTCGTGCGTAATATTATTAATCAAGTCATTCTTTACCTCTGTTAATTTCTTTTGACGGACGAACATACGCACTGTGTGATAAAACACTAAGGCAATTACAGAGATGAAAAGAAACGACATTACAAGCATTAAAGAGAGCGACTTTAAAAGATAGAAATCTTTATCAGGGAAATAGACCATCAATTCGTAAGGCGATGCAAAAATTCTATTTGGAAACAGTGGTGCGCGGTATCTGCTCTTTCTCAGTTCCACCTCATCGGCTCCTGACTTCGTAAAGACAAACCTGTCATCCTTATGATTAAGAACACCAAAATAAAAATCAGTTTCTATCGAACCATCGGAAAATTCATCTTTAAGAAAATTCTCAAGTTCTTCTTTATCCAATTTCTTTTCGACACTGTCACTGACTGCAAAAAGATCATCCAGTACATTCGAGACAAGTTTCTTTTGAATTATAGTATCGACTTTTCGAACCCAGATGGCATGAGGCGGCACAGGAAGTTTACGGATGTTTCTTGCTTTTATCTTAAACTCGTTCGAATCGTCTTTTACGATTACGTTGATATCGAAATCGAAGTCGTTTTCGTGTTTGAAAATGAATCCGGAATCTTTCCCGAAATGAGGAGGAATAAAATTATCGTCGAAAAATTTATTAATTACAACATCAGCTGTATTACGTTTTTCCAGTCTGTCAGTCACTCTTAACAAGGCGTAGCTGACATTCCGATCGAATTTTTCCTCTTCTATTTTGAGTGAATGTTTGAGTAAGTAAAATTGAATAGCAGCTATGCCGAAAAGGGCTGCCGTCATAAATGCAGTCAATATTTTCACTTTTTTCTCTTTCATACGTCTATAATAGTCGAAGAAAACGAAAAACTAAATGCTTTTAACATTTTTTAACATTCTTTAAGAATCATTTAACAGAAAGACACTGTATCATACCGTGCATTAGACATTCAACAAGGAGGTTTAGTTCTATGGAAAAACAAAACAACAAAAAATTATTTTTCATCATTTTACTATTATTATTTGGTCTGCTGGGAATAACGCTCAATGCCCAGGAATCTTCAGATGAATTTCGTTCCAAAATAAAAAAGCTCAAAGGTGATGTGGATCGAATTACGTTTGAAGTCGACGGAGAGAAGGTTGTATTCGAGGGCGACGAGGCGCAAATGCTTGCAGATAGAATACGATTAATGAGCATGATTCCTCCCAAAATAAAAATCAACATCGATCCTGATGAATTCGAATGGGAAGGAATAGACGAATTTGACTTCGAATTTCCGCCAGAAATTGATATCGACCTACCCTCACCTATGATGTTCTGGTTTTCTGACGATTCATCGAACATGGAGTTGGATAAAGATATCAAGATTGAAATTAAAGACGGCGTAAAAAAAGTAACCGTAATAACTAAAGAAGACGGGAAGGAAACAACAAAAGTCTACGAAGGCGAAGAAGCAGATGAATTTCTAAAAGAATACATGCAAAAAAGATTTCGAATTAAACTGGGAAATTTTCACATGGGAAAAGCACCGTTTATGCACGATTCCGAATGCTGTTGCTGCCATTGCCATGACCATATAGTTCCAGTACCCAAGAAGAAGAAAATAATTATTGAAAAAGATTAAAGTCTGCTTTACTCCTTATAACGGGACTGTCAGGAATTAACTCCCGCCGATTTCGGACAGTCCCATTTTTTTTCTTTCAAAAAAGAATTCATTTCTTTATGTTTATTTTTATAACAGGATAAAAAGAGCGGGTTTATGAAATTAAAACTTCCACATTCTACTCAGAACTGGATTTCACTCGTCGGTGCAACGATAGCACTTATCAGTTTCTTTATGATTGTCTTTCTATTCATCATCAGTTCGATTATTGGAAAAGATAATTCTTATCTTGGACTAATAATTTACATTGCTCTGCCGGCTGTTTTAGTATTCGGCTTAATTTTAATTCCTGTCGGAATGTGGTTAAAAATTCGGAAAGAAAAGCGTGGTGGAATAAAAGTAGCTAAAGACTGGCCTACAATTGATTTCAATGATTTGAGAACCCGCAATGCATTTATGATTTTCTCGGTTGGCACTGCAATTTTTTTACTGGCTACTGCGGTTGGCAGTTACGAAGCATTTCATTACACGGAATCTGTTGAGTTTTGCGGAAAGATTTGTCATTCGGTAATGAAGCCGGAATTTGTTGCATATCAGAATTCGCCGCATGCGCGAGTTTCATGCGTCGAATGTCACGTCGGCACAGGTGCCAGCTGGTACGTGCGCTCTAAATTGTCCGGACTCTATCAGGTTTATGCTGTTACACTTGGAACCGTTCCACGACCGATTGAAACGCCGATTAAAAATTTGCGCCCCGCAAGAGAAACATGCGAGGAATGCCACTGGCCACAAAAATTCTATGCACGCAAACTTCGCAATGAAAGACATTATCTTTCCGATTACAATAATTCAGAATGGGATATAACTCTTACGATGAAAATCGGCGCAAACTTGAGCGCTCTGGGTTTACAGGAAGGCATTCACTGGCATATCAATCCCGATATAAAAATCGAATATAAATCCTCCGACGAAAAACGTCAGTCGATTCCGTGGGTTAAATACACGAACAAAAAAACTGGTAAAGTTTTTATTTACAAAGATGAAGACAGTCCACTTTCACAATCGGCTCTCGATTCACTTGAAACAAGAACAATGGATTGCATGGATTGTCATAATCGTCCTTCTCATAACTACAGGCCGCCAGCATTTTTTATTAACGATGCAATTACATCTGGCGACATACCGCAGGATTTACCATTGATTAAATTTGCATCGATGGATATACTTGGCAACGATTTCCCGACAACCGATTCGGCTCATAAAGCCATTACAGAGTACATCTATACTTTTTATAGAGATAATTATCCTGATGTTTATTCCAGACAGAAAGATAAAATTGACAGAGCATTAAAGGGAATTTTAAACGCTTTCGACAAAAACATTTTCCCGGAAATGAAAGTAAAATGGTCGGTCTATCCAAACAACATCGGACACCTCGAATTTATGGGATGCTTCCGCTGTCACAACGACAGGCATAAAACTGAAACGGGCAGGTTTATTAGCAAAGACTGCAACCTTTGTCATTCAATAAATGCACAAGGTAGTCCCGACAGGCTCGAAGTGGCCGGCGTAAATTCCGCGCTTGAATTCAAGCATCCCGGAGAAGATGTGGGCGATCAATGGAAAAAAATGCTTTGTGTCGATTGCCATACTGGATTAAATCCTTAGCTCATTAACTTTTATTCGAAAATTTTTACTATCCTGCTGACTGCATTTATAATCGCATTCGATTAACTCGCCTTACTTTTATATATTTCCATCGGTTAATATTTCTTATTGGTATGATTGAAATAAAAAATCTTCATAAGTCCTTTGGCGAAAATAAAGTATTAAATGGAATCAATCTTACGATCAATTCCGGAGAATCGATTGCCATAATAGGCAAAAGCGGATGTGGCAAGTCGGTATTATTAAAACATATCGTCGGTTTGATTATGCCCGACGAGGGTGAAATTATAGTTGATGGAATTTCGGTTACAAATCTCTCCAAAGAAAAATTATATGAAGTACGTAAACGCTTTGGCTTTCTTTTTCAGGGTGCGGCATTATTCGATTCGATGACCGTCTTCGAAAATGTCAGTCTGCCTCTCATCGAAAATAACTATAATTATTCATCAGAAAAAGTTAAGCAACTCGTTGAAGAAAAGCTGTCTCTGGTTGGATTGAGCGGTACGGAGAATATGAAACCAGCAGAACTTTCCGGCGGAATGAAAAAAAGAGTGGGTCTTGCAAGAGCACTAATTACAAGCCCTGAATATATTCTTTATGATGAACCAACTACAGGTCTCGACCCTGTTACATCCGATTCGATTGACGAGTTGATCAAAGAACTCAACACAAAATTGAACGTTACTTCAATTGTCGTGACACACGATATATTCAGCGTTCAGAAAACAGCAGAAAGAATTGCTATGATTCACGAAGGGAAAATTCATTTTGTCGGCAACCTCGAAGAGATGCTAAAGATTAACGATCCGATAATTAAAAAATTTATTAAAAGGTCGGGACTGTAAATGAGCAAGATAAAAACAAAATATGTCTGCTCTAATTGCGGTTACGAGTCAATCCGATGGCTGGGTAAGTGCCCCGAATGTGAAAGCTGGAATTCGTTTTCTGAAGAAGTTGTTGAAACAGGCAAATTAAGAAAAGAAAAACACAGCGGGAGTTATAAGACTTTTAAATTGAACAAGACAGATATTGAAATCGAAAGAAGGATTAAAACAAACATCAATGAATTTGATCGAGTTCTGGGAGGGGGAATGATGCCCGGCTCTGTAATTTTGATAGGAGGCGACCCGGGAATAGGAAAGTCGACTCTCGTTCTCCAGGCAGCATCACATATCAAAGGAAATGTTCTTTATGTTACAGGCGAAGAATCGATTAATCAAATCAGCCAGCGTGCCAAAAGACTCAACATCCATTCCGATTCGTTATCTATTCTAACCGAAACAAATCTCGAAAATATCCTTACCGCTATCGAAAATGAAAAACCAGATGTTGTCATTGTCGATTCGATTCAGACAGTTTACAAACCAGAGCTCGACAATACTGCCGGCACTGTCACACAAATACGCGAATCAACTTCAGAATTAATGAGCATTGCAAAGAAAAAGAATTGCTCAGTAATATTAATCGGCCACGTTACAAAAGAAGGTATAATCGCAGGACCTAAAATTCTTGAACACATAGTGGACACGGTTTTACAATTTGAAGGCGAAAAAAGCCATTCATATCGGATACTTCGTTCTCAAAAAAATCGATTTGGCAACACAAATGAAATCGGAATATTCGAGATGCTCGAAACTGGATTGCACGAAGTTAACAACCCGAGTGAAATTTTTTTGAACGAGCGAAGCAGCAATATTAGCGGTACAGTTGTAACCGCAAGCCTCGAAGGCACTCGCCCACTATTAATCGAAGTTCAAGCTCTGGTTACACCTTCTTATTATGGAAATCCACAAAGAGTTGCAACCGGATTCGACTATCGACGTCTTGCAATTTTACTGGCTGTACTCGAAAAAAGAGCGGGACTGAAATTATCTTCACAGAATGTTTTCCTGAATATTGCAGGCGGGTTGAGAATCGACGAGCCGGCAATCGACCTGGCTGTTTGTGCTGCAATTGTATCGAGCTTTCAAAATAGAATTGTAAAAAATGGACTTGTAATTATCGGAGAAGTTGGACTTGGAGGTGAAATAAGAAGTGTTCCGCATATCGACAGAAGAATCAATGAAGCAGCTAAGCTGGGTTTCACTAAGATTATCCTCCCAGCAAGCAACAAAAAAAATATTACAGCACTCAACACCGAATTAAAAAACAAACTTGAAATTAATCTTTCGGACGAATTAAATAAAAGTTTACAACTAACTTTCGAAAGATAGATGAACAACAAGCTTACTGTCACATTAAAATTTATACTTGGTGCGCTATTTATTTTTTCAGCTTATTCAAAAGCAATTAGTCCAGGATTGATTGAAATAATATTAATCGACCATGGAATTACAGGTAGTCGAGAAGTAGCCGCTCTATTAACGCGCCTTTTAATCGGTTTCGAATTGGGACTCGGAATTTTATTCTTCCTTCCTTATGAAACAAGAAGATTTACATTGCCCTTATCAACTTTTGTCTTAATTATATTTACACTTTATTTGCTCTACACAGAATTCATTCTGGGCGATTCGCAGAATTGTGGCTGTTTTGGTAGTATACTTGACATGTCTCCCATCGAATCTTCATTGAAAAATATTGTACTGTTACTATTAATAACCATTGTTTACAAATCCGAAAAAATATCAAAAAAGAATTTATTCATTCCTGCTGCAACGATTTTTTTATCAATCGTTATCACATTTACAACGTTTCCAATTAAAGCAGCGGAGAATTTTCCCTTTTCAAAATTTACACATTTTGAAGGTGCAGGTAGAGTTGACCTATCGAGCGGAGAAAAATTTATTGCTGTATTTAATACTGAATGTGAGCATTGTCAATCTGTAGCAGAGATGTTAGCTAAATATGATAAAAACCATAAACTATTTTCGAAAATATTTACACTCTATTATACCGAAGGTGAAGTTAGCGTCGATTCTTTTAAGACGTTGACCGGTTTTGATTATCCTTACACAAAAATTGAAGTCGACGATTTTTTTGACCTTATTGGAACATCTCCGCCAAGGGTTTATTTTCTCAACAATGGCGAGGTTAAAAATATATGGGACGATAACTTTGAAGAAATTATCGAATTTCTAAAAAAAAGATGAATAAAAAAGAAGCAATCAAACTGATGAATGAATATGGTGCGGAATCAAAAGCTTTTCTATTTCTAATCGACTTCGACATGAATAAACCGATTATTTGCTCTTTAGATAGAGCCGAAGAATCTGGACTTAAATACAGCATTGATGAAGAACAAAAGAAAAAAGCATTATCAAAAAAAATAAAGCTCGAAAAATTTCCTTTGACCTTTGAAGAATACAGAAAAGCATTCGATACAGTATTCAAAGAAATTTATGATGGCAACACTTATTTACTCAATCTTACATTTCCCACCCGAATAGAAACGGATTTGAGTCTGGAGCAAATCTATGAACTGAGCAGCGCACGATATAAAATATTATTGAAAGACAGGTTCGTTTGTTTTTCGCCAGAAACCTTCGTTAAAATTATTGATGGAAAAATTTATTCGTATCCGATGAAAGGCACAATCGACGCTTCAATTCCAGGCGCTGCAGAACTAATATTAAGCGATGAAAAGGAAACTGCGGAACACAACACGATAGTCGACCTGATTCGTAATGATCTATCGATTGTAGCCAGGAATGTACGGGTCAACAAATTCCGTTATATCGATAGACTCGAAACTCACGACAAATCGCTTTTGCAAGTCAGTTCTGAAATTGTTGGTGATTTACCTCCCGATTATAAACATCGACTGGGCGATATTATCTTCTCGCTTCTGCCCGCTGGTTCGATTACAGGTGCTCCTAAGAAGAAAACCGTTGAGATTATTAAACGAGCCGAAAATTACGAACGCGGTTATTATACTGGAATTTTTGGTGTATTTAACGGTGAGTCGCTCAATAGTTGCGTGCTTATCCGCTTTATTGAATCGATCGACGGCACACTTTATTATAAAAGCGGCGGCGGCATTACTCACATGAGCAACCCTGAATTTGAATACGAAGAGTTATTAAAAAAAATATATGTCCCAATTAATTGAAACTATAAAAGTATTTCAGAAAAAATTACACAACATCGATTACCACAATAATCGCTTTAACACATCGAGAAAATTACTCTTTGGTATAAAAGACGAAATCAAGCTTGAAGAAATTTTGACCATTCCCCAGGATATTACCGACGAAATAACTAAATGCCGCATTGTTTATTCAGATCTAATCCATTCGATAGAATTTATTCCGTATAAAAGAAAAACTATTAAAACAATCCGGATTATTAATAACGACAGAATTGAATATAAGTTTAAATATGAAAATAGAAGAGAAATCAACAAACTATTAAACAATGCCGGTAGTGATGAAATTATTATTGTCAGAAAAAATAAAATTACAGATGCTTCGATATACAATTTAGTCTTCGACGACGGTAAAAATTTATATACACCCGCCGAACCGCTTTTGAAAGGGACTAAACGAGAAAAATTAATAAACGAGGGATTATTAATCGAAGACGAAATAAAACCTGCCGACATCATGTATTTTAAAAAAATTCACTTCATCAATGCATTGACCGATTTGAATGAACTTAGCATTCCAGTAGAGTTGATTAAACAATAGGAGTTAGAAACGTTTTTTGTAATTTCATTATTAATTCATATTAACGTGTGCTTACAAAGTACGTTACGAAGCAGTTCATAATAAGGATGATTCCATGCTAAATTATTCATATTAAGTTTAACGATTCTACTTACTGGTGCTTTTTTTCATGCCTGCCTGAGAACATCACTTCGTTTCGCATAATAATCTCTGGCGAAAAACTCTCTCGAATTTAATTTACAAACTGCTAATTCAATAAAGTGAAGTGATAAAGTTTAATCATTATCGTAGTTACGGAAGGAATCCGAGTTGTTCGGCTTTATGATTTTTTTTGCTAACCCTGCAGCAATTATTAACGCTATCAAAAATAGTACTGTTTCCATTTTAATTCACATGTGAATTTGTAAACAATCCAATTTCATTTAATTATAATAAACTTTTTCTGAAACATTCAACATTATGCCACCAATCTTCAACTCTTTTTTTCTGGCAGGCATAACATTAGTCTGGTTCTATATTCCGATTTTTTATTTCGAGCAAATAATATATTTTTACTTAAACAAAAAACGAAATAAAATGACTACACCGTTACGAATCGAGTTACACAAACAGGACTATCTTGAAATCGAGTGGAGCGACGGAAAAATTTATAAATACCCATTGAAGTTTTTAAGAGACGAATCGCCAGATGCGGGCAACAAAGGTGAAACAATTCTGTGGAAACATTATGCTCCGCCACCTAAAGGTCCGACTAAACCGGGCATGTACGAAATTGAAAGCATTTCTCCCGTAGGCAATTACGCAATTCAAATCAAATGGAAAGACGGTTATGACTACGGCATCTATTCGTGGGAAGTGCTGCGTAAATTTGGTGAATACCTTGAATTGAAAGATAATCTTCATCAGGATTTCGAAAATCACTGATTACTTAAGCAGCTTTTCATATTCCTTTTTGACTAATTCAATTGCTTCTACGACGTGCTTTTCTTCCTGCCGAATACCTGAAACTACAAGGCGAATAGTAAATTTACCATTCAAAACAGTGTGCGTAAGAAACAATTCTCCCGTTGAATTAATCTTTCCAAGTAAGAGTTTGTTGAATTCATTCAAAACTTTTTCTTCCATTCCGGGAGGAACCGCTCTGAAACAAACAGTGCTAAATGGTACAGGAGCGAGCAATTCGAAATCGCTCGATTCTTTTATCCAGTCAGCAAAAGAATGAGCCAGACGAATATGCTTTCTTAATATTTCCCTTAAACCTTCAACGCCAAAATATCTGATTACAAACCAGAGTTTAAGAGCGCGAAAACGCCTACCGAGTTGAATTCCGTAGTCCATTAGATTTTCTACTTCTGAGTCGGCATCGGTTTTAAGATATTCAGGAACGAGCGAAAATGCTCTTTTGAGAATATCAGGACGCCTGGTATAAAAGACACTCAGATCAATCGGAACAAAGAGCCATTTATGTGGATTGGTAACTATCGAATCGGCATTTTCAATGCCTTTAAAATATTTTTTCATTTCGGGCAGCATCGAAGTAACGCCTGCATATGCTGCATCCACATGGAGCCATAAATTGTAATCTTTACAAATCTCACTTATTTCATCAACCGGATCGACGCTCGTTGTTGAAGTTGTCCCAATTGTAGCAACGACGCAAAATGGTGAATATCCATTTTTTATGTCTTCTTCTATTGCTTTTTTAAGCTCTCCGGGAATCATTTTAAATTCTGAGTCAACTTTAATTTTACGCACTCCTTCCAGACCAATTCCCAGGGCAATTGCAGCTTTGTCGATCGAGGAATGAGCCTGTTCAGAACAATAAAGACGCAGCGCTGGCAATGAACTCATTCCTTTATTTCTCGATTCTGGCAATTTATATTCACGTGCAGCTGCTATTCCATGAAACGAACTTATCGAAGCAGTATCGTATATTATTCCTTTATAACCATCAGGAAATCCGAGCATTGATCGATACCAGTCAAGAACTTTATGCTCCACTTCCGTCAATGCAGGCGACGATTTCCACACCATTCCGTTTGAATTCAAGGTAGAACTAATAATATCTGCCAGTATTCCGGGTCCACTTGATGTTGATGCAAAATATGCCATGAATTTTGGATGCTGCCAGTGAGTAATACCTGGAAGGACTATACGATCGATATCCGACAAAATTGTTTCGAAATCCTCTCCCAATTCAGGTGGCTTATTCGGAATTAGTTTCTCGATTTCTCCCGGTTTTATGTCGGGCAGAACGCGGTAGTTTTCAATATTTTCGAAATACCGGGCAGCCCATTGAATTACTTCTTTGCCGGCTTTTGAAAATTCATCAGGTGTCATATCAGAAATTTTTTCAGGCATAACTAAAACCTTATTTTTTTCAACCAGTTAGAAATTATTCTTGCCAGTTCAATTCTGCTGTCCGCAAACGAATGCCCGCATTCGAGTACATTCTCCTCCAGCTTTTCTGCACCGGCAAGCCTCAAGGAAGTTACTAAAGGTAAATGATGAATTTCAAGGGGAGCTGTTGTATCGTACTTTGCTCCAATAATCAGTAATCTTTTTAGAGAAAGTTTGCTCGAATATTTTAATAAATTCCATTCATTCATGTTGGATATTAGTTCACCCAGTAATTTTTCGGCGCTTGTATTTTTAACAATCGTAGCAAAAAATTTTATTTTTTCCAAACTTAAATCAAATATCTCTTTATTTATTTTGAGTAGCTCTCCAAAAGCACCTGCATTGAAACCTGCGATTGAAACTACATTTTTGATTTCATCGTGGAATATTGAGTAATAGAGAGCAGCAAATCCTCCCATGCTATGTCCCACAAGAATTATCCTTGTAGAATCCAATCTGAATTTATCATTCTTATGATTTTGTTTTATAAAATTGACTGCCGATTCCAAATCTCTTGTAAGATTTTCCCATGAATAATCTCCTTGGCTTCCCCAACAGCCCCTGTAATGAAAAATAAGTACATTAAATCCTTGTCGATGGAATACATGTGCGAGATCGAAATTAACTTCATTGCCGGGAAAGCCGTGAAGAAGTATAATTATAGGATGCGGCCCTTTACCTGCGGCAAGAAAATATGTTCCTATCAATTTATAACCATAACTTTCGATAACAACGGGAAGCATCGACGAGGGAAACTCTGTATCGTAATATTTAGGATCTTCTACTACTGGATCGTAGTTCATAACAATCTTTCTGAAATTATTTTTCTCTAATATAACAATAGAGAGGGAAAGAATGTGAATATCTTCAATAATTAGATAACTTTGCCGTTTTTACAACTATGGAATTTGTTGTGATACAATAGCTCCGTGGCTGATTTATCTTTTTTTACATTTCTACCATAATGTCACGCTTCCGACGTTTAAGCGATAATCTGTTTTTATAATTTCACGTTTCGGTATTTTATTTTCTCGACTTTCAGGATTGTAATTTAGAAAAAAATAATAAAATTCAATTTCGATTTATTTTTTATCTTTGCACTTAAGTTTTTCACAAAGAACGGTACAATATGAAATTCAGTAAATCGTTTTTGCCCACTTTAAAAGAGATACCGGCCGAAGCGGTTATTCCGAGCCATATTTTAATGATACGTGCTGGCCTCGTACGCCAGCTTTCAGCTGGTATTTATACCTGGTTACCGTTGGGCTATAAAGTATTACGAAAAGTAATGGATATTATACGGGAAGAGATGAATGCAATTGGCGGGCAGGAATTCCATTATCCAGCCTTGAATCCAAAAGATATCTGGGAACAGACGGGACGTGTTGAAGCTTTCGGCGATATAATGTTTCATATCAAAAACAGAGACTACGTCCTTGCACCCACGCACGAGGAAATTGTTGCATGGCATGCAAAAGGTGCGCTTACTTCTTATAAAGATTTGCCACAAATCTGGTATCAAATACAAACCAAATTCCGAAATGAACCCCGTCCCCGCAGTGGAGTTATACGAGGCAGACAATTTATTATGAAAGATTCTTACTCGCTTGACCGATCCTTCGAAGACCTCGATAGGTCGTACGAGTTACACGACCGAGCATACAGAAAAATCTTCGACCGTTGTGGACTTAAATACTTCGTTGTGGGAGCTTCGAGCGGAGCAATGGGAGGAAGTAAATCTGAAGAATTCATGGTTAAAAGCGATGCCGGCGAGGATACGGTTGCTTATTGCGAAAATTGTGGTTATGCCGCTAATGTTGAAGTGGCACAATCGATTGCCTCGTCTGCAAAACGACACGAAGTACCGAAAGAAATTTATGAAATTCATACGCCCAATGTGAAATCGATCGACGAATTGTGCGAATTCTTGAACATCGACGAACATGAAACTGCAAAATCGAGAGTTTATATAAGCGATGGCAAACCCGTTCTGGTATTAATGCTCGGCAATGACGAAGTTAACGAAACAAAACTTCAGGCAGTGCTGGGTGGAAACGTACGACCGGGACATCCCGACGAGCTGAAAGAAATCACAGGCGCAGACGCAGGCTCTATCGGCCCCATCGGGTTCAAACACAGAATTATTGCCGATAATCTCTTGAAAGACGCCAATAATTTATATAGCGGTGCAAATAAAAACGATTATCACATCGGGGGTATCGACCTGAGACGCGACGTACCTCAAATTGAATATTTCGACCTGCGTACAGTCGAAAGCGGTGAAAAATGCATTCGATGCAATTCTACACTCAGTGTTTTTAAAGCAATTGAACTTGGTCATATATTCAAACTCGGTACAAAGTATTCCGAAGCACTTGGAGTTAATTACCTCGATGAAACCGGCAAAGAACATCCCGTTGTGATGGGAAGTTATGGCATTGGAGTCGAAAGAGTACTGGCCTGTTATCTCGAACAGAACTACGACGAAAGAGGCATAATCTGGAAAAAACCCCTTGCACCTTTCGATATTCATCTTATCGGGCTAAATATGAAAAATCAAAATGTGTCGGAAACATCCGAGCAATTATATAATGAACTACTGAATGCAGGCTATGAAGTTCTATTTGACGACAGACTTGATGCCAGCGCGGGATTCAAATTCAATGATGCTGACTTGCTCGGCATGCCCGTACAATTAATTGTAGGTGAAAAAAATCTGAAAGATGGAAACGTGGAATTAAAAATTCGTCAGTCCGGCGAAAAATTTATCGTTCAACTAACAGAACTGAAGAACAAATTAAAAGAATTGCTCGACTAATAACGTTTTATAGCAATCCAGATACGTCTCGTTTTCTCTTTCGGAATCAAAAAGTAGAATGAATCCGAAGTTATATATTGTTTCAACTCCAATTGGTAATTACGAAGACATTACGCTGCGCGCGTTGAAAGTACTTCGTACATGTGATTTTATAATATGCGAGGAATTTAAGGAAGCCAATCGACTTCTGTCAAAATACGACATTAAAAAAGAACTTTACTCGCTCAACGAACATAATGAAGAAGAAAACTCGTATTCACTCCTAAAAAAAATTCGGCAGTGCCAGTCAGCTGCATTAATATCCGATTGCGGAACACCGTTGTTTTCTGACCCGGGAACTTTATTAGTTCAACTTGCAATTAAAAACGGAATCGAGGTTGTTCCCGTACCAGGAAGCAGTTCGATTATGGCTGCATTGGTTGGTTCCGGATTTGATTTTAGTAAATTTTATTACGCCGGATGGATTTCGCCCAAAAAAGATTTACGCCGTCGCGATTTGATGAAATTAAAGGAAATTAAAGAAGTAATAGTTCTGATGGAAACACCTTACCGTTTGATTAAAATACTGGAAGACGTTAAAAGAAACTTTGGAAATTCAATACCATCTGTACTGGCATATAATCTAACACAGAAAGACGAAGAATTTATCAGAGGCTCAATTGATGAGGTTTTGAATGCAGCAAAATTGAGAAATCTCAAAGGTGAATTTGTTTTGATAATCGATAACAGAAAATGAGTTCTTGAATAGGTGCCTAATTTTTCATAAGATTGCATGTAATGAATTGAGAACTTTCGCACTTATGCATACGTTTATTTAGTATTAAAAGGAGAGTAAAAAATGTTAATGGTACAGGATGTTGATTTAACGCCGAATCCACAAGCGTTAAAATTCATATTAAATGAAAAATTGCTTCAGAAAGAAACACGTAGTTTTCAGAATAAAGAAGAAGCCCAAAAAGATCCGCTAGCAAAAGGAATCTTCGAAATTCCCGGTGTAGTATCTGTTTTTTATATGGATAAATTTATAACGATCGAGAAAGAGCCCGCAGCATCTTGGGGACAAATTCAAAAGCCGCTGGTGGAATTCATTAAAAATTTTGACAAATCTTTAATACCGCCTGAAACTGATATTGCTGATATCAGTGCGGAAGAAGAAACAGAACTCTTGAAAAAGATAAACGAAGTAATCAACACGCGGGTTCGTCCAGCACTTGCAGGCGACGGCGGTGGTTTGGAAATAAGAGGCTTAGAAGGATATACCCTTAAAATACGTTATCAGGGCGCATGCGGTAGTTGCCCGAGCGCAATACGCGGAACATTGATTGCAATCGAGAATTTACTTAAGCGTGAAGTTAATCCCGCAATAGAAGTAATATCTGACTGATAATTTTAAATCCCGCACATGCGGGATTTTTTATTATGTGCAAACAGCTTTTAAGTTGAATGATTTTTTGTTTATACCAGATTTATCTTTTTTGTGCCGAAGTGCTGGGGTTTGGGGGTGCGGGAGTTTTTTGTTTTAATTTGTTAGCTTAACAATCAAACAAAGAGTCGGCTTGCTCCGCTTCGCTCACAAAGACAAGTGGGAGGCAGTCTTCACTTCAACATTCGCCTTCAGTTCATTCCTCACGAAAACGATCGACATTCAATTTCACAAAACTTTGAACAAAGAACCACGTACATTGAACAAAAAATTAAAATCATGAACCCATCAACAAAGAACATTGAACAACAATCATAGAACAAAAAACAGAACGACGAAAATAATTCACACACCCCCTCTTCCCCATCCCCTGGCCCCTACTCCCTGATCCCTGATCCCTAACCACCAATCCCTAATCCCTCCCCCCTCATCTCACTTCTTCATTATTTTGTTGTAATTCTTTAATTTGTTGACGAAAAAAATAGAGCGGGGCAGTTATGAAAATATTAGTCATACTTTTAATTTCATTTACGACATTTTTTGCTCAGGATATTAAAGAAGAATTACAAGCTCTTAAAAACAAAAGCGAATCACTGGATCATCGTCTTGATGAACTTGAAAAAAAGATCGACGACATTATATGGTTTCAACGAGTGGGAGATGTTGCATTTATCGACAAAGTATTCCTGACAGGGCCTCCTTTATGGAAAGAAAAAAATCCTACCGGACAGGGTGCTGGTAATCCGGTTAAATTCTGGTCTTATATCTTCATTCCCAAAGGAATTGATTATTCTCAAAAATATCCCCTTATCGTTTTTCCGCACGGCGGTGTTCATGCAAATTTCAACACTTATTACACGCACATTATAAGAGAACTGCTCTACCAAAAATATATTGTTGTAGCGGCTGACTACCGCGGAAGCACAGGATATGGAAAATCGTTTTATGAAAAAATCGATTACGGCGGTCTGGAAATTGAAGACATTAATTCGAGCAGGGAATTTGTTCTCGAGAATTATGATTTTGTGGATAAAGAACGCGTTGGAATTATAGGCTGGAGTCACGGTGGACTGATTGCACTGATGAACATATTCGAATATCCTGAAAATTATAAAGTTTGTTTTGCTGGTGTTCCCGTCAGCGATTTGATTGCCCGAATGGGTTATAAAGACGATAGCTATCGAGCACTCTACTCGGCTGATTATCATATCGGTCAAACTGCTGATGAAAATGTAAATGAATACAGACGCCGTTCGCCAGCATGGAATGCTGAGAAATTAAAAACGCCTCTTTTGATCCATACAAACACAAACGACGAGGATGTGAACGTTCTGGAAGTGGAACATCTTATTAAGTCTTTAAAAGCCGCCGGCAAAAAATTCGAGTACGAAATTTTCAATAACATGCCAGGCGGGCATTCATTCGACCGTCTGGATACAAAAACTGCGCGCCAGATAAGAATTAAGATTTACACCTTTCTCGATAAATATTTAGATCCACCGGTTAAGATTAAAAACTTAGAGGATATAAACAAAGCAGCGTATTTACCTTAAATAATTTTCTAAGTCTCCCTGCACAAAAAAAATTTAGTCTTAACTAAAAATGGATATGATGTTGAATTATCCACTTTTATTTCTGTTCACTTTGATATAAGTTTTTATTAGATTTTACATGAACTCGCCGTATGCTGATTTCCCAACAAAAGGAAGGGGGACGGACAATGAAGATTTTAAGTGCATACGAAAAAGCTCGCATCTATATTGAAAAACATTATAAGGACTCCGAAGAAGCGCGCATTCATCACAGAAAATTAAATCCCGGTCCAGTCATCACAATTTCGAGGGAAACCGGAGTTGGGGCAGCCGTAATCTGCGAAAAACTTGTGGAATACTTTAATAAAAGAGCAATTGAAGGTTACGACGACTGGACTTATTTCGACAGGTCGTTAATCGAAAAAATAATGGAGGACCATCAATTGCCGGATCATTTCAGAAAATATTTACACGAGGAAAAGCCTCCTAAAATTGAAACATGGTTCGGCGAATTGCTCGGTGTTACTCCTTCGAAAATTCTGTTACTCAGAAAAATATCTCAAACGATCTTAAAATTAGCCGACTTTGGAAATGTAATAATAGTAGGTAGAGGTGCAAACATCATAACAGCAAAAAGAAAAAACGCATTCCATATACGACTGGTTGCCCCTCTCTCATACAGAATTGAAAACGCATGCCGACTTTATAATCTTGATTACAAAAAAGCAGCTGATTTCATTCGCGAGGAAGATGAAGCACGCAAACAGTATATCTGGAAATTCTTCCATAAGAATATTGAAGATCCACTTCTTTATCATGTTATAATCAATACAAATTTACTTGAAGTTGAAGAGATAGCAGAAATGATTGGTCAATGCATCGTGAGAAAATTCCCTAAATTCTTTTCGAAAGACAAAGTATTGTCACTCACTGCATGAATATAAATGCGAAACTCAATTTTCATATTGCTTGCAATTATATTATTCATAAAATGTAATTCGGAGGTGAATATGAAATTCACAATTAATTCACCTGCTTTTGAGCACGAAGGGATGATACCCGTTCGTTATACATGTGACGGAGAAAACATTTCGCCACCATTGAAATGGAACAATATTCCGGAAGGCACAAAATCATTTGCATTAATCAACGACGACCCCGATGCTCCTGCTGGAGATTGGGTCCATTGGGTTTTGTACAACATTCCACCTGAAATCGATCACCTTTCCGAAGGTGCTTCCAATAAGAAACAAATTCCACAAAATTCAATTGAAGGGCTGAACGACTGGGGCATTAATTCCTACGGAGGTCCGTGTCCTCCTTCTGGTATACATCGTTACTATTTTAAATTATACGCTCTCAATACTTCCTTACCCGCAGATAATAAAATGACGAAGAAAAAGCTTCTCGGTTTAATGAAAGGACATATACTCGGCGAAGCTGTGCTTATGGGAAAATATCAGCGTGTTCGTTGAGAGTAATCATTAAATAAACTTCCTCTTTCATAAAAAGGAACGCTATTCTTATATTTCATCTATAAATGAACCATCAATCGGAATTAAAATGAAGAGAAAATTTTTTCTGCTGATTCTGCTTTTTCTGTCGGTGCAATTTTTAAATGCACAAACAGAAAGGCTAAAACAACTCGACGAATACATTCAAAATGCTATGGATGATTGGGATATGCCCGGCTTTGCCGTTTCAATTGTAAAAGACGATTCTGTAATTTTTGCAAAGGGATACGGAGTTAGAGAATACGGTAAAGATGAAAAAGTCGACGCCAATACTCTCTTTGTAATTGCCTCCTGTTCCAAAGCATTCACAACGGCTGCTCTGGCTGTTTTGGTCGACCAGGGAAAAATCAAATGGGACGACAGGGTAATCGACTATCTGCCGGATTTTCAAATGTACGACCCGTGGGTTACTAATGAAATTACAATACGCGATCTCGTAACACATCGAAGTGGACTTGCTACATTTAGTGGAGATTTTCTTTGGCTGGGTTCAAACTACGATCGCAAAGAAGTAATAAGACGCGCACGGTATCTCAAACCTGTTTCGAGTTTTCGCTCTAAGTACGGATATCAAAATATTATGTTCATAGCCGCTGCGGAAATTATAAAAGCTGTAACCGACACTTCCTGGGGTGATTTCATTAAAAAGCATTTTCTCGTTCCACTGAAAATGACAAGTACAAACACATCTTATAAAGAACTTGCAACCGCAGAAAATAAAGCAAAGGCTCATTACAAAAAGAACGGTGAAATAAAAGTTTACACCGACACTCAAAAAGACAATGCGAGTGGAGCGCTCGGAATTAATTCTTCGGTAAACGATCTGGCGCAATGGATTCGTCTTCAACTTAACAGGGGCAAAATCGACAGCATAACAATTTTTAGCAAAGAACAATCGAAAGAAATGTGGTCGAACCAAACTGCTTTTGGTGAAATGAATTATGGATTGGGCTGGTTTATACGATACAGAAACGGTAAAAAAATGCTTTATCACGGTGGCGGTATGCCCGGAATGATTTCTACGGTTGTTCTTTTACCCGAAGAAAATTTCGGCTTTGCAATTTTGAGCAATATGGAAACCGGCATGGTTTCGGCAATCCAGGATTATATTATCGACTTATTTACTGGAATCGAACCGAAAGATTATAATAAAATAATGCTCGAGAAATGGAATGAGCGTTTACAAAAGTATGAGGATGAACTAAAAAGACGGGAAGAAGTACGCGCAAAAAATACTTCGCCCTCACTCCCACTCGAAAAATATTGCGGAAAATATGAAGATAAGATGTATGGCGAAGCGGAAATAAATCTTAAAGACGGTAAGCTCTTTCTGCAGTTTGTTCCCACTCCAACTTTCAGGGGCGTTCTCAATCACTATCATTACGACACTTTTTATATTGACTGGGAAGATGAATTCCTGACGCGTGGCTGGATAAAATTCGATATGGATTTCGAAGGAAACGTAAAACAGTTCAGCCTGGAGGTACCGAATTCGCCCGACTTTATTTTTACTGAATTATTATTTGAAAAGAAAAAATAATATTCTGAAACCAATTTCATTAATAAATATCAAACAGGTGCTATGAAATATTTAAAAGTTAAAAACAGCAATGAAGAAATACCGATCGGTAAGATTGTCTGCGTTGGCAGAAATTATGCGGCGCATGCCCTCGAGCTTGGCAACGAGGTTCCCGAATTTCCAGTCATATTTTTGAAAGCGGCATCGAATGTAATTTATTCCGGTGAAAATGTAATCCATCCCGAATATTCCAATAATCTTCACCATGAAGTGGAACTTGTTTTGTTAATCGGAAATACGATTAAAGATGCCAACGATTCCGCTGCGGAAGAAGCTATTGCAGGTTACGCTGTTGGACTCGACATGACATTGAGAGACCTTCAAAAAGAATTTATGGCAAAAGGTGACCCATGGACACTTTCAAAATGTTTCGACACTGCTGCAGTGCTTTCTGAATTTGTATTAAAAAAAGATTACAAATTAAGAGGAAACGAAACAATTAAACTTTCTGTTAACGGCGAGCTCAGGCAAAACTCGTCCATAAAAAAAATGATTTTTGAGCCAATAAAAATCGTAAAATACATCTCGTCAAAAATGACACTTGAAAAGGGCGACCTGATTTTTACCGGCACTCCAGAAGGAGTGGGCAGAGTAGTACCTGGAGATAAAATTCACGCTGAAATAGAAAATATCGGATTCATAGATACTGAAATAATCAAATAAGGAGGATTGTTTATGCCCGTTTACGAATACAAATGCAACGACTGCGGCAAAAAGTATGAAATTTATCATAAGTCAATAAACAAACTCAGTGATATCGAATGCCCATCCTGCAAATCCAGAAATTATAAAAAGCTGCTCTCATCATTTAGCACTTCAAATGAAAGTGATTCATACGAGACCTCGACCGGGTGCGCTGACGGCTCCTGCAACTTGCCTGCATATGGCGGATGTTCAACGGGTAGCTGTGGACTCAATTAATTTTGAAGCTTCGTCGTTCAGCCGACGAAGCTTTTCTTATTACTCTCCCAGACTTTTTTGTTTTACCTTCTGATTTATTTTAATCAACTCTGGCTTTTCCTCGAATAATTTTAGGATGTCTTCGAAATAAAATAACTTATTCGGTTTATACAGGTTCTTGTAGATCTGTTTTATCAATTCGTAATCTTCCGCCGTATCGACCGTCCATCTGTGGAATGAATAATCCTGGTTGTTTTCATAATTCACAATTTTAAAAATGTCGGGATGTTGATAGATATAGGGAGTAACGTGTTCGCGTTCGTATTTTTCGTTTGCGCATCTAAATGCTTCCGCCAGCGCTGTGAAAGAAAATATCTCGGCATCAAGTCCACGAGGGAAAGTTCTTTTAATTGTATTGCTCAAATAGTCGACCATACCGTTTTTGTTCAGAAGAAAATACTTAGAGATCATTTTGTCGATAACAGCTGGATCGATTACAGGACAATCGGATGTAACCCTAACGATTGTATCGACTTCATAATCGATAGCAGCCTGGTAATACCTTGAAAGAACATCTTCGGAACTACCTCGAAAACAATCGATTTTATTATTCTCACAAAATTCCTCAGTAGCATCGTCTTCAGGCAGGTCTGTAGTTGCAACAATAATATTCTTGATTTTTTTGGAATGCGACAGTCGATTAATAACGTGCCACAAAATCGGCTTGCCTTCGAGTTCTTTAAATATTTTTCCGGGCAGCCGTGTAGAACCGATTCGCGCCTGTACTATGGCGCATACAAAATTCGAGTAGCTTCTTCTTCCCATAAATCCTTTAGTTTATTTTTTGCGTGATGTGAATTTTTTATGAAGTCTTTATGAATAAATCTCCATTTCTTTTTGAACTATTCGCACGCCGTTCGAAAGAGAATTTTCTCAGAAATAATTTTGATATTCTTTTTTTCTCAAGCGCATAAAGATTCGTTAAATTTCATTGCCTGTATAAATAACTGCTCAGTCGATCAAATCCCATTTCAAAGGAGTTCCTTTTTTTATATAGGTTTTCGCTTTTCTGCCGACTACTTGTTTCAAAAATTTCGGATGCAGTCCATAAGAAGGACGAATCGAGCGGACGTTTTCTTCAGTTAGTAGCTCTCCTTCCTTTATATCCTTAACTGCAAAGAGAGAGCGCGCAAATGTTCTGCTCTTCTTAACTTTCTCATTAATTTCGAATGTGGCTTTGCCAAGTGCTTTTTCAGCATTTCTGATATCTTCAACCATTTTTTTGAATTCCGAAGGTTCAAGTGAGAATGAAGAATCCGGTCCCCCAATCTTTCGATCGAGTATGAAATGCTTTTCGATAATTCTTGCTCCAAGCGCTACTGCAGCTACTGGTACAACCGTTCCCATTGTATGATCTGATAAACCGACGATAGTTTTGAACTTTTCTTTCATGTAGGGAATAGTATTAAGATTTACATCCTCAATTGGAGCAGGATAAGAAGAGGTACATTTCAAAAGCGCAATCTGATCGTTATTCATTCTTTTGCATGCGTCGATAGCTTCCTGTATGTCCTCTTCGTTTGCAATTCCAGTGGAGATTATCATCGGTTTTCCTTTCGAGGCAGCGTATTCAATCAACGGTATATCTGTAATTTCGAAAGAGGCAATTTTATACGCGGGTACATTCATCTTTTCCAGGAAGTCGACCGCCGTTTTATCAAATGGAGAAGAAAAACAAATTAGACCGAGTTCTTCAGCAAATTTTTTAAGTTCGGGCTGCCATTCCCACGGTGTATAAGCTTTTTGATAAAGCTGGTAGAGGGTAACACCATCCCATATAGTACCTTGTTTAATTTGAAAATATTCGTTGTCGCAGTCAATTGTAATTGTATCGGGAGTATAAGTCTGGAGTTTAACAGCGTCAGCTCCGCATTCTTTGATTGCTTTTATTGAATCGATTGCCGTCTGAAAATTCTGATTGTGATTTGCTGAAAGTTCGGCAATGATAAACACTTTTTTATCGAGGTCAAAATTTTCGATAATCACGCTATCACCTCACAAGCACATACTTTTTATAGATTTCATTATTAATTAATTCCTCGCCTTCCAATTTATATCCCGAAGCTTCGAATGCACTTAAGGAAGCGCTGTTTTGCGGCAATATGTATGCTGTTATCGATCTAACATTCTGATTTTCGACAAACAATCTGCGCGAGCCTTCTTTAATAATTCTTTTTGACAATCCTTTACCGCGAAAATTTTCAGTTAAACTGACACTTACGAATGCATGATTATCTTCTATTTGAAAGCGTATTTGACCGATAAATCGATCCTCGCGGTCGAAAGCCAGAAGGAATAAATAATTTTCATCGTTAATTTTTTTATTGAACCATACGAGATGTTCTTCCCACGGGATTGGGTTTTTGTTAATCGATTGCATTCTTACAGTGGGATCGTTCGACAATTCATATACAATTTTGGAATCGCCGGCCACTGCCTTCCTTAAATAAAATTTATCGACGGAGCATATACGGTCAATAAGATAGGCCACAACACGTCGACTGCCCTGACCGTCAACTTTTTTTCTGCCGGCGCTACCGCATTTTTTACGCAAACTGATCGACTTATATTTTTGAAGCTGGTCGACAATTTTTTTCATACTATTAATTTCATTGTAAAAAATTGGTTCGATCAGAAAGCCACTTTTATGCCATTCGAGTATGTTGTTTTTTTGATTATCGATTACTGCCACTGCGATCGAAGGAGTTCCTGTTGCCGCAAGTTCATATAATGTTTGTCCTGCAGCAGTAACAACAATATCGGCTTTCAACATCAAATCTTTAATTTGCTCGGCGTTTAAGATGCTGTAAAAATTTACATTTTCGTATTGCTTCTCAAATTTTTCAATTTCGTCTTTTCCTTTATTGCCAAAGACAACGTGCATTACTGCTTGTGGATAAATTTCTAATGCTATTTTCAGTACGGGCAAAGTAAGATTTCTTATATCCTGTCCGCCGAATGTAATTAAAATGCTTTTTACTTCTTTATTGTATTTACGCTGATTTGAATCCCAAAACGGTTTTCTCACTGGTATATATTCCGAACCAAGGAGAAAATCGTATCCTGCTTTTTTCTGGTAAGGATAATTTTCCGCGTTGAGTGTTCCATTTAGTATAATCGATTCTGGATAATCGATTCTCAGGTTATCATCGACTATAACAAGTTTTTCGCAGAAGTTTGATATTTTATCGTAAAATTCCCTACTTGCAAGGTACGAGTCAATAATGGCATAGTCGCTATTTATGATTTTTTTTATCAACTGTGCAGGATGACTAAGCCAGTCGATTATTTCATATCGAACACCATTTAAATAATGTGAGCATTTGTCGTCGCCATTTATGAAGAAATGCGGGTAAATGTTCCTTTCTTCAAAGGCTTGATAGAGCGAAAGGCATCTGGTTATATGACCGTATCCAGTATTTTGAAATCCTTCTGTAATAATTGATATTTTCATTTCATTAAATCGAGTGTGCTCGCAATTGATTTTGTAATGTAATTTAGGTCTTCTTCATTTAATCCAGGATAAATTGGAATCGAGATTTCTCTTTTATAAAATAGTTCAGCTTCGGGATAATCACCTTCCTTAAATCCAAATCTTTTTTTGTAAAACGGCTGAAGGTGGACTGGGATATAATGCACCTGAAGAAAAATTTTCTTTTCCCTCATCTTTTCGAAAAAAGATTTCTTCGATATTTTTAACTCGTCGAATTTAATCTGTAATGGATAGAGATGATAAGCATGGTTGGAATCCTTGTTGACGTGAGGAATAATAAATCGATCATCGTTCTTAAAAAAAGCATCGTAATATTTTGCAATTTTTCTTCTTTCGACAACAAAGGAATCGAGTTTTTTTAATTGCGAAATTCCAAGTGCGCACTGGAAATCGGTAATTCTGTAATTGAATCCGACTTCGTGCATTTCATAATACCAGGGGCCGTCATTTTTTTCGAGAACAGTAGGATCCTTTGTTGCGCCATGTGTTCTTAGTGTTTTTACTCTTTTGATAAAACTACTATCGTTTGAGAGAACTGCACCTCCTTCTCCTGTAGTAATATGTTTCACTGGATGAAAACTCAAATTGACAGCGTCTGCATATTTAACTGCATAGGTATAATCTTTTTTATATTCTGCTCCAGGAGCATGGCAGAAGTCATTAACAAGTTGAAATTCATATTTATCTTTAAGACTTTTTAATGCTTCCCAATTGGATGGCTGACCGGCATAATCGACGGCGACAACTGCTTTAACATTAATATTTTTCTTTCGGTAAGATTTGATCTTATCTTCAAGTTTATTTGGGTCTATTGTGTAGTAAAGTGGATCGATGTCGGCAAAGTCAACATCCGCACCGGCATAAATTGCGCAGTTGGCGCTTGCAAGAAAAGTTATTGGAGTTGTAATAACAACATCGCCTTTCGACCAGCCGAGTCCCAATGCAATTAAATGCAAGCCTGCAGTACCGTTTGAACAAGCTGCAGCATATATTGCACCAAATTTATCTGTAAGCGCTTTTTCAAATTCATCTATAGTTGGGCCTTGCGTTAGCCAATCGGACTGTAATACTTTAACCACACATTCGATATCGTCTTTACTTATATTTTGTTTTCCATATGAATAAGTTTTTGAATTCATAAAATTTCCTTTAAGATACGACAACATTTTTTTCAATTAACTCACGTAGTTCTTCAACCGTAAGGAAGTGTGGATTAGATCCGCTATTGTAAGAAAAGCCGTATTCACAAAATCTTCCTGGTTTGCCATTGCTTTTCAATCGAAATTCTTCTGTATCCCACAACTTGAAGTTAGAATCGTTACCCAATTGAACTGACGGCAGAATAACGAAATAGTCGTCGAATTCAATTGTATTGAGAGCATCTGCTTGTGTTATCATCTCTTCGTGAATTTTCTCGCCGGGACGAATTCCCACAATTTCAATTTTGCACTCAGGAGCGATGGCTTTGGCAAGGTCTAATATTCTATAAGAAGGAATCTTTGGTACAAAGAGCTCGCCACCCCACATTCGTTTGAAACTTTCGAGAACGAAGTCGACTCCCTGTTGAAGAGTGATATTAAAACGCGTCATTCTTTCATCGGTTATCGGTAGAACCCCTTCTTTCCTTTTTTGAAGGAAGTATGGAATTACTGAACCGCGGCTGCCCATAACATTGCCGTAACGGACTACAGAGAATTTGATATCGTGAGCGCCTTTGAAATTATTTGCCGCTATAAAAAGCTTATCGGAAGTTAGTTTTGTTGCGCCGTAAAGATTAACCGGGGCTGCGGCTTTGTCGGTACTGAGAGCAATAACTTTTCTAACCCCTTTTTCAATGCAAGCATTAATCACATTTTGCCCGCCAATTACATTGGTTTTAACCGCCTCGAAAGGATTGTATTCGCATGCTGGCACTTGTTTTAATGCAGCTGCGTGAACAACATAATCAACACCTTCCATTGCCCTCTTGAGCCTTTCCTCGTCCCGTACATCACCAATAAAATAGCGCATCAATACGCCTTCTTTATTGTATTTAGGATTGTGCTGCATTTCAAATTGCTTCAGTTCATCCCTGCTATAAATAATGACTTTTCTTGGTGTAAATCTTTTCAATACAGTTTCAACAAATTTCTTTCCGAAGGAACCTGTTCCACCTGTAATAAGTATTGTTTTGCCGTCCATGATTCTCCTTTATTTTATCAAGGCAAATTTATTAAAATTATGTCGATTTATCTTACCATTTACAAATCATAATTCTTACTCAAACGAGAAACCTTCAAAGGAAATAACATTGTTGTTATAATCAAATGGATAATGCTCAATTCGAAAAAATATTGCTCGTATGATACGAATGTGTAATTAAATCGAGCAGCAAACAATAATTCGGAACCTAAGATATAATTGCCTTCCATAATATTATAGTTTGAACAAACATGACAACTAAGAATTTTTCCACCTACAGAAAAATGATTTCAAACCGAATAAATTCTATAATTCACTAACATCGGAAAGCATTCGCATTCGATAAAAACATTATGAAACCCGGTAGTTTCTCATTTTATTAAAATCATCCTTTGGGTGGTTGAATAACCGTTAAAATTTAGCGTGTAGAAATAAATTCCTGACGATAGTTTATAGCTGCTTGAATCAAAACTGAATTCGTAAGAACCAGGTGGGTAATATCCGTTGACAAGTTGTGTTATCTCCCTGCCAAGAATATCAAACACAACAAGTTTTACATATCCACTCGTTTCGAGTTTGAATTTAATATTCGTTGACGGGTTAAATGGATTCGGATAATTTTGATATAACTCGAATCCGTAATACATTTCGCCATCATTTGAAACACTCTGCAATTTATCGAATTTGAAAAGTGCATAAACAGGCAAATGGTCGCTTGCCGATACGAGTGAATCTGCTAGTTCGATACCAAAAGTATTTGTACCGAAATTAACAGGCATTTTGAAGTGATTACCGTCGTTTCCCACTATTGTATAGGAATTAGAGATATATTCAATACCGCCGGGGTCTTTGACTGCTTGAGAAATGAGTATCATGTCAAATCGATTTGTAAGTTCCGCCGAGGAATAGCTATGAACATGTTTAAAGAGAGGATTGTAGTTCCACTCACCAATTGCATCCAGGGGGTCGATAAAATATCCCGGAGCGCTTGTGTCGATTAATTCAGCAACGGCAGCTTCGGAGCCGTTAAGTGTGTTGAAATCGCCCAGAACTATATAATCTTTATCTTCAGCAAATTTAGAAGTAACACTTCTCAATACTTTAGCCTGTTCAAATCTTTTATTTAGATTTTCACTATTATCACCATCTCTCGTGTTAGCTTTAAGATGTACCGAAAATATAATCAATGTGTCGCCAGTAATTTTATTCACCACCGGAAATTCGTGAATTGGTCTCGTTACTGCATCATGAATTATGTTACCCAGCGATTCAATTTTATCTTCTTTATAAAATAGTGCGCTGTTCATACCTGTCGAGGCAATAAAATCAGCGGCCTTATATTTATATTCTAATACATATTTCAAAAATTGTTCGACAGAAGCTTTGTCGACTACTTCCTGACAGACCAGAATGTCGGGATTAACAGCGTTAACAACAAATTTCAATGCAGGGTTATCCCAATCTAGTCTCGACGGATCATTCTCCGTGGGATTATACGGAGTATATTGATGAATGTTATAAGTCATTATTTTTAATGTATCCTGTGCATTCAATCTAAATGCAACCAGAATAAGAGCAATCATAAAGAAACGTTTCATTTAAAAACCTAATTAATTATTATTGCTTTTGGATATTTCAAAATAAGTAAATATGAAATTAATTAAAATAATTCCCGTTTTGGCGATATTAGTCGCTTGTGGAAATAATTTCCCAAAATTAATAGATCTTTCGGAATATAAATTTCATCTTATCAATCAAGAAGGTAAAGAAGTAATATTTCCGGACAATATCAAAGGACGCTTAACCGTAGCAGGTTACATTTTTACAAATTGCCCGGATATCTGTCCGCTTACCACAAACAATATGCGCCTTTTAAAAGATAAGTTAAACAACGAAGGAATATCGGATGTAAAATTCATTTCGATCAGTTTTGATCCTTTGAATGACACGCCTGAAGTTTTGAAAAAGTATGCGGAAATCAGGAATCTTGACACGCATAATTGGGAATTCCTTACGGGAAGTCAAAATGAGATTAACTCATTAATGAAAACAGTTGAAGTGTTAGCCGTTCCGGGAGATTCAACAATCCTCGCCAACGGAAAAAAAATTTATTACTATATCCATACGGACAGAATCCAATTAATTGACCGGAACGGAATAGTAAGGAAAAATTATTCCGGCAGCAAGCTGAATCTCGAAGAAATTTATGCCGACATCAAAAAATTATTGTAAAGGGGGTAGGACGTTATGAAAAAATTAATATTACTAACATTTCTTTTTCCCATGTTAATAAATGCGCAAGAATTAAAAATCGAAGTAACTAATGCCTGGGCGCGTCCTGCAGCAACGGGACATAATTCGGCGCTTTACATGACAATTAGCAATAAAAGCACACTTGAAGATACGCTTTATGCGGCAAAATCATCTGTGGCTCAGATTGTGGAGATTCACGAAACTTATAAAGCCGGCGAGGATATGATGGGAATGAGGGAAGTTGAATTTGTCAAAATATTACCAAATTCAAGCCTTAGCTTTAAACCAGGTGGGCATCATATAATGCTTATTGGAGTAACTAAAGATTTAATTGCTGGTGATTCAATCAAAGTTGATTTATTCTTTAGAAAAAACGGAAAAATTAATGTTAAGGCAAAAGTTAAGTCGTTCTGATAAAATCAAGCTCCTTTTGTTTCTTAACTAAATTGCATTCCGAAGGTAAGTTTGATTTTTCATATTATCAAGCCGAATAATGTTTCGAATAGAAAGATAAAAGCCAAAAATTCTTATTTTTACGATTGAAGAAAAAAGGAACCTTATTATGAAATTTCATCTCGTAACTGGAGCCTGCGGATTTGTGGGCAGAAATACCGTAAAACAATTGCTTAAAAGAACAAACGACTACGTTATAATGGTTGACGACCTTTCTGTTGGAACTCATCCTACTACATGGCTCAGTGATTCTTATTCAAAAAAATTTAAAGATATCGAAATTTTTGGCAAAGACGAACGTCTCTTTTTCTTTCAAACTGACATTAGAAAATTCCTAAATAAATTGCAGGAAGATAAAGACAGGTTGAGAAGAGAATACGGACTGAAGATAGAACGTTTTGGAGATGTATTTCATTTTGCTGCAATTGTAGGAGGACGCGCAAAAATTGAAGGCGATCCGATGGCGGTTGCGCTCGATCTCTCGATCGACGCCGAATTTTTCAACTGGATTGCCAAGTCGAAACCAGAAAGAGTTCTTTATCCCAGCTCTTCGGCTGCTTATCCAATTAATCTGCAAGCGGAAGGAAATGCTGTAGCTTTAAAGGAATCTTATATCGATATAAACGGTTATACGCTGGGGAAACCGGATATGACTTACGGCTGGACAAAACTAACAGGCGAGTACCTTGCGAAAATTGCAGCAGAACATTACGGAATTTCAATTGTGTGTATACGTCCTTTTTCTGGATACGGCGAAGATCAAGATTTGAGTTATCCCGTACCAGCAATTGCAACACGAGCAGCACGCAAAGAAGACCCCTTCGAAGTTTGGGGCACCGGCCAACAAGGCAGGGACTTTGTGCATATTGACGATGTAATGGACTGTATGTTTCTGGCAATGGACAAAATTCACGACGGAACGGCAATCAATATAGGCTCGGGAAAACTGACTTCTTTTATTGAATTAATCCAGCTCTTTACAAAATTTGCCGGCTATTCTCCTACAATTAAACCACTCACCGACAAACCAATGGGAGTCCATTCACGTTATAGCGATATGAGTTTTGTTAAACAATTACTAAAATGGGAACCTAAAATATCACTTGAAGAAGGAATGAAACGAGTTTACGATGTGGCTGTAGAAAGAATTAAAAACAATAAATAATTATTCAAAATGAAAAAAATTGTAATCTTCGGTCCCGGTCCGCAATTCAAAGGAGGAATTGCAAATTATACCACTTCGCTTGCTAAATCTTTGACTAAATTAGGTGCTGAGGTTTATATTGTATCCTGGATTCAACAATACCCTTCAATAATTCCGCGTGATTTCATCGACCGCTCGAGCAAAAAAAATTTTCTCGAGGGTACTCCAGTTAAAATTGAATATGTAACTAATTATAACAATCCTCTATCCTGGAACAAAACTGCTAAACTAATTAAAAACATCAACCCCGACATTGTAGTTTTTCAATGGGCAATTGCGGTGCAAGGATTACCGATGGGCTACATTGCCCGGAAATTAAAAACGACTTGCAATTGCGAAATTATATTCGACCTCCATGTAGTGGCTCAGAAAGAAAGCAGTATACTCGATAAAATCTTCCTCAAATATGCCTTGAAAAAACCGCATACTTTTATTGTTCATTCACTCAAAACTTTTGAGGAGTTAAAGGGAGTTTTTCCAAAACAAAAATTTATTCTTGTTGAAAATAAAGAGAGGGATAATCACGTCGAATTGTCACGAAAGGGAATTCAACAGGTTATTCGCCTCTATCATCCGATATACGACATGTTTACTCCCGATTTTAACATTGATCGGGAAAAAATTAAAACCGAGTTGGGACTGAAAAAATATGTTTTCCTCTTTTTTGGATTTATAAGAAAATATAAAGGTTTGCACAACGTAATCCAGGCTTTTGCAAAGTTGGCTGCAGAACGAAACGATGTATCGCTGTTAATTGTTGGCGAATCGTTCTGGCAAACACTCGACGAAAAAAAATTATCGACCCGTCTGAAAAACAAGCTTTTTGGCTTCCTCAAGAATTTATTTACAGACGAGAAGGACGACGAAAGCAATTACAGACCTCTTGAACTGATTGATAAACTCGGAATTAGGGAGAGTGTGGTTGTTGTAAACAAATACGTTCCAAATGAAGAAGTGCACAAATATTTTCAAGTTGCAGATTGTAATGTTTTGTTTTATGAAGTTGCCACCCCATCGGGCGTAGAATCGATGGCATATAATTTTAATTTACCGACGATCGCCACTGCGGTGGGACATTTTCCTGAAACTATTAAACACGGCTACAACGGCTATTTAGCAGAACCAAATAATATCGATTCGATGTATCGCGTAATGAAAAATTTTATCGAAAATCCTATTCCAAGAGGAAGAATTGAAGAGCAGGCAAAGAAAATGACCTGGGTAAATTATGCAAAGGCAATTCTTAATGAATATCATAAAAATGCATAAAATCAATGGTGATTAAATGAGCAAACAAAAGAAAGGAACCACAACAAAAAAAGAGTCAAGTGAATTTGGCTTTTCAATTGTGAATTTAATTCCCGAAAAATATAGAACGCCGATTTTACTATTGATTATTCTTTTGCTCATGTTCGCTTTTTTTTCTCCTGTAATGTTCGGCGATAAAACCACAACGTCAGGCGACCTTATTCAAATTAAGAGTATGAGACAATATGCACTAAAAGAGCGAGATGGAGTTTCTTTGTGGAATCCTTACATCTTTTGTGGAATGCCGGCAGTTGTTACCTCGATGTCGGTTCGTTATTATGACTTAACCGCCATGCTCTATTCATTTTCTTCAAAAATTTACTCAGCAGCTTTTAAAAACTACAATGCAATTTATACCTTCAATTTATTAATACTTGCATTTACTGCGTTTTTTTTCATGCGGAAATTCGGAGCTTCCCGAGGTATTGCTTTCATAACTGCAACTTCGGCTGCCTTCAGTACTGGTATTATTGTACTCTTTTTTATCGGACACACAACAAAACTGATGAGCCTTTCAATCTTTCCCTTTATTATGATGATGCTCTTTAAATTCCAGAAAGAAATAAAAATACTAGACGTTTTATTGTTTATAGTCGGATTACATATTCTGGTATTTGGGGCACACGTTCAAATTGTTTTTTATTTTGGGTTAGCATCATTAATTTATTTCATTTATTACTTTGCTCATGCAATTTACACTAAAAACAATTTTTTGAGGAATCAGCTTTTTAAGTCGATTGCCGTTTCAATTGTCGCTGCCGTAATTGCAGTCCTAATGTCGTATGATACTTACGGGCAGCTATTCGAATACAAACCTTATTCAACGCGTGGTACAGAAAGTATAGTTGAAAAAGAAAATAAAAGTGCACAAAGCGAATCCGATTTTTATCAGTATGCAACCAACTGGTCTTTCTCGCCCGGCGAAGTATTAACTTTCATTGTGCCTTCTTATTACGGCTTTGGCAGGTCTACTTACAAAGGTCCTCTAACAAACTATCAACCCGTCGAAGTCAACACCTATTTCGGTCAAATGCCTTTCGTCGATACTGCGATGTACATGGGAGTAATAATTTTTGCTCTTGGTATTATGACAATTATTTTGAGATGGAAAGACCCGATGGTACGGTATTTTACAATTGTCATACTTTTCTTTCTATTAATTTCATTTGGAAGGACATTCCCCATCGTCTATAATCTGATGTATTACTATTTCCCCTATTTCGATAACTTCAGAGCACCGTCGATGATACTTCATGTAATTCAGATCATCTTTCCACTGTTAGCGGGATTGGGTTTGATGAAATTATCCGAATTGCGAAAAGAAAAAAACATTGCTTATCTGAAGAATTTTAAAAACACTGCACTTGTTTTTTCAGGTCTTTTTGTTATTTCAATAATTTTTGGTGGTCTTTTGTCCGACTGGTTTGTTTCGAGAGTAAATACCTATGCGACTTCCCTTAGCAATCAGCAGCAAGCACAAATGTTCAATGCACTTTCCGATTATATGGCCGATATGTTCCGCGGCGATCTACAAATTGCAATGGCACTTTTGACACTTACATTTGGATTGATCTACGCATATTTGAACAACAATATTAAAAAGGAAGTACTGCTCGGCGCTCTTGCATTCTTGATTATTTTTGACCTTTTCAGGATCGGTAGTCGCGGCGCACATTATGAAGATTCACAGAAAATTGAAGATATGTTTCGTCAACCGGAATATGTAACAGCTATAAAAAACAAAAACGATAAAGAGCCATTTAGAATATTAAATTTAAAACAGGACGGCTCTCTCGGTTCAATTTCCAACAATGGAAATTATAATGTTTATTTTCTTTTAGAAGATTTTTTTGGCTACTCAGCAGCTAAACCACGAGCATATCAAGATATTATCGACGTTGTAACACCAGCAAATATTACGCTCTGGCGAATGGCTAATGTAAAATATATCATTACCGACAGACCGTATAATCCAATGGGGCTAATTCCTATTTATCAATCGGGAAATACTTTTGTTTACGAAAATCAAAATGCACTTCCGAGACTCTATTTCGTCGATACGGTTGAGGTCAGAAAACCGATTGAAATTCTCAATGCTGTTGCTAACGACAAATTCGATCCGAAAGTAAAAGCATTCATCGAAAGTGGTAATTTGAATCTGGACAAAACTGACTCAACTACTACATTGAATATCGTTTCATATAGCGACGAAAAAATTACAGCAAGAGCCACAACATCAGGAAACAATTTTCTCGTTTTTAGCACCACTTACCTGCCAGGTTGGAAAGCTTTTATCGACGGCAAAAAGACAGAAGTATATAAGACTAACCACGCTTTTATGGGAATAGCTGTTCCTAAAGGTTCACACGAAATTCAATTTATCTATGAACCAAATTCGTTTTTGACTGGCAAGTATCTCTCGCTTGTTCTTAATTTAATTCTCTTTGCTTCGATTGCCGTTGCAATCGTAATAAACAAGAAAAACAAACAAAAGAAATGATTGAACGGCTCAAGGGTACACTGAGAGATACGTTTGTTTACAGCATTAGTAACATAGCGCCTAAATTAATAGGCGTTGTACTCCTTCCCATTTATACCGCTTATTTAACACAGCAGGATTTCGGTAAATGGGATTTACTCGATATAACTACAAATATACTTGCCGAAATTTTTCTTCTCGGGCAAGCTGCCTCTATAATTTTTCTGAATAATAGTTCCGAGTACAAAGCAAAGAAGAAAGAAGCACTCTTTACGATTACGATATTTTTGGTAGTTGTATGCACTCTTTTAATTTTATTCAGCGAAATTATTATTGGCATTTATAAAGGTTCAGATATTGCCAATTTAATTAAACCAATTTACATAAGATTGATTGTTTGGATTGTTTTCTTTCGAACCCTCAATAATCTTTTTCTATCAAAATTCCGTGCTGAAGAAAAAGCAATATTTTTCACATCGGTCAGTATTGTTAAATTAGTATTGATTGCTGCTGGGATAATATTTGCATTAACAATATTGAACAAAGGATTAGAAGGAATATTTACGGCGACATTAATTGGCGAAGCTATTATAACATTATTTCTCCTTCTTAAATTGTTGAACCAGATGTCGTATCGATTTGACGGTGAACTTTTGAAAGTGTCGTTTAAATTCGGATTTCCTTTAGTATTCGGTACAATTGGAATCATGATTCTGAATCTGAGCGATCGTTATATTATAACTTACTTACTTGGAGCAGAGTCGAATGCAATATATGGTTTAGGATATCGTATTGCTGGCGTGCTCAATATGTTTTTTATAATGCCTTTTAGTTTAAGTTTAATGCCGATAGCTTTTAAATATTTTGGTCAGGAGGGCGATAAACGTTTTTTCAGTAAATTAATGACCTATTCGGCTTTTATGTTTATATGGGGAAGCATTGCTATCTCGCTCTTTAGCAGAGAAGTGGTAAATTTATTTGCCGAAAAGCCCGAGTATTATTCGGCTTACATGGTTGTACCGATTATACTTATTTCGTATTCGCTAAGTGGAATGAGAGTGACGGCTTCGCTTGGAATGATGCTGACAAAGAATACAAAACACATTGCTACAATTACACTCAGTGCGGCGATATTAAATGTTATACTTAATTTTATTTTTATACCGAAATATGGAATAATAGCAGCGGCGCTCAACACATTGATTGCCTATGTAATATTTTATCTTGCTACGTTAATGGTGTCAAATAAGCATCTTAAAATTCCTTTTGAGAACAACAAAATCTCTTTTATGATTTTATTGGGGATTTTACTTTCGGCACCGGTTTATTTTTTGCCTCAGAATATCATGTACACATTTATAAAAATATTTTTAATAGGCGCATTCCCTTTTATACTTTATATATTCAGATTTTACGAAGAACGAGAGCTGGAGTATATTAAAAAATTTATAAAATTAATAATTAATTTGTAAAGTTATTTTAATAAACAAAAAGGTATAATATGAATGAATATCAAATATCTGTAATAATATGTACTTATAATCGTGCTAGGTACTTGCCTATAGCATTAAATTCATTAAAAGAACAGAAATTTGACAAGAATGAATATGAAATAATAATAGTAAATAATAATTCTACTGATAACACAGAAAAAGTTTGTAAAGATTTTATCGACCAAAATCCTAATCTTAATATTAAATACGTAATTGAAAAACAAAAAGGATTATCAGCCGCAAGAAATAGGGGTATTAATGAAGCCACTGGAGAGATAATTATTTTTATTGATGATGATGCTGAATTAACACCAAATTATTTAGAAGAAGCAAAAAAGTTCTTCAGTCAACATCCAAATGTTGATGCAATGGGGGGAAAGATAATCCCTAAATATGAAGAAAATAAAGAACCAGAATGGATGTCAGTTTTCTTATGGGGTTTGGTTACTAAATCTGATTGGGGAAATAAGATAAAAAAATATCCTTATAGTAAATATCCCCCAGGATGTAGTATGGCTTTTAGAAAAAGCGTCTTTAATGATATCGGATTATTTAATACAGATATACACTCAAGGTGTGACGACAAGTATATATTTTTACAGCTTAAAAAAAGGAAAAAAAGATTTCTTTATAATCCCAATTTTGTATTATATCATCATATTAATAAAGAAAGACTAGAATTAAAATCTCTAAAAAATATATCCCTTTTAGTAGGAGAAGGCGAGAGGATTAGGTTAAGAAATTCTAATATATTTAGTAAAATTCTAAAAGTAATTGAATATATACTTAAACTAATAATTAGTATTTTTATTGGCATTTTTTTCATTATAACAATGCAGTACAATAAAGGAACATACTTAATTAAAAATCGATGGTACACTTTAGTGGGGTATTTTCATAAGGATTTGAAATGAACTACGAAAAAATAAGTATCTTTTTTAATTTAATGCTTCAATCAATACTTTCAATTGTAAAAGTATTGATTTTATCGAAAATTAAAACAAGTATAATAAAAGTGAGAATTCCGAAAAAGGAATGCATAATATTAGCAAATGGCCCTTCATTAAGAAAGGATATTGAACTTTATAAAAATAAACTAAGTAATTATAGTATTATGTGCGTTAACTTATTTGCATTATCAGAAATATACACAAAAATTAAACCTGATTTCTATGTATTAGCTGCACCTGAATTCTGGTTAGAAAGAACTACAGAGTTCATGCATAAATCAAGAGAAAATCTATTGCATACTTTAATTGAAAAAACAAATTGGGAATTAGTGCTTTTTTTACCTTTCAGGGCCTCAAAATCTCAATTTTATAAAGAACTACAAAAAAATGATAATATCAGAATTATTTTTTTCAACGATACTCCCATAGAAGGTTTTAATAAAATTAATTTTTTACTATTTAAATACAATCTTGGTATGCCAAGACCGCACAATGTATTAATTCCATCGATTTTTTTGGGAATTAACATTGGATTTAAAAAAATATATATTATGGGCGCTGACCATTCTTGGCACGAAGAAATAAAAATTGACACAACTAATTCTGTTACTATAAACCACGAACATTTTTATGACAAATCAGAAGTTCGCATGCCTATGTATAAATTAGATGGAAAACCTTATCACATTCATGATATCTTTAGAAAATTACATTATGCATTCAAGGGTTATTTCATTCTTGAAGAATATTCCAAGTATAGAAACACATCCATAATTAATATTAGCACTAAAAGTTATATTGATGCATTTCAAAGAGGTAATTTAATATAAATTTATTTTTATAACTAAATTTCATACAAATTTATCAAGACTACTAAATAAAAAAGACCATAAAAGAGGGCGAGAGGAACTCATTGCATTTTTCAAAGGAGACGAATCGAAACTAGAATGGGTAGAAAATCAACGTCGTGCAGTTCGTGATATCCTTAAAAATGCTATCGAAAATAATCCGGATATACTTTTTATATTAAAACAACATCCACAAGAAAACGCACCGGAGCGTCCCGAACCTGTGGTCAACGAGATGAGCGAACTGGCACATTACCCAAATGTTCTTTATTTATGTAATGAAGAATCGATACACGATCTAATTTCTGTCTCTGATTTATGGACGTGTTTCGAATCGACGACGGCACTCGAAAGCTGGCTTATGGGCAAACAAACCATATTTATCAATCCCGAACCAAACTTCAACCGTGACCCACTCTACAAAGGCTCCGCATTGGCTAATAGTTATAATGAATTTTGTAATATGATTTATGAGTATTACTCCACAGGTAAACTCTCCTCATTCTTCTTACCGGAAAAAGTAGAAATACGCAAAGAGTTAATAAAAAATATCATTGGCTATGGTGACGGTCTAAATCATATACGTGTTTCTTACTATTTTAAGAAAACACTCGATAAAATTTCCGAGGGATATTTTAAACCGACTTACAAATTGCATCTTTGGCATTTTATAGTTTACCTGCTAATTCGTATTGCCGCTCCATTCTACAACCGGAAGATTTATTCGAAAATCTATAAACTAAAAAAACACCTTTGGGTATTCGAAAACTACAAAATGGAAAAACTTAACCATCTTTATAAAAGATATAAAACTTATCTTGATGAATTTTATGAAGTGAATAAAATTGAAGAAAAATACCATACCGACGTTTTGTTCAAGAGTTTATTCAAATAAAGAACACATCTATTCATAGTTAATTTTATTTATCTTTTTTCAGAAACACATCCCATTGTTTCTTATTTTTGGAGCATGGAAAAGGAAGAAATACTTTTACCCGGTTTAAATTATCAGGTCGAATTTTTGTTCAAATATCTGATTCCCAAACCGGAAAAGATCCTGATTGCAGGAAGCGGTGCTTTCTATGCCGCCTCCCTTATTGCAGCACATTTTAATACGTCAGTCGATTTGATTGTAGAAGATTATCAATCGTTACTCGAAACCAGACTTCTCGGCGAAAATAATCCTTCAGTAAATATCAAAATGATGAGTTTCGAAAATACCGATTACGCCGAGCACGAATTCGACCTCATTTATGCTCAGGCATCCGTTTCTACTCCCGACAGGAACAAAATTATCAAAGAATTTAAAAGAATACTGAAACCCGGAGGACACTTATGCGTCGGCGAAATGGTTCATCTCTCAGATAAGTATCCCGCTTTTATTAAGGACATCTACGCAAACTCTTATTTGAATCCCTTGAAAATTGATGAGTTAAAAAAATATTATGTAGAAAGAAAATTCAAAATTCTTCAGGAAAAAAACCTGTCGTATACGCTAAAGGATTATTACAGGGAAGTCAAACGAAAATTAGAGAAAAGCACAACAGAATTAGACCCTTCTGAAAAAAGTTATTATAAAAAAACCATTAATCGGATAAAACACGAAGCGTACGCTTATCTCAATCTGGGCGCTAGCAAACATATCGGTTTTTATCTTTTATTATTGCAGAAGGATTAAAAAATTGAAAAAAGGCGACATTTTAGAACTTGAAATTACCTCATATGCTTTTGAAGGCAAAGGAGTTGCTAAAATTATAACGGATATCAATCCGATTGCCCCTGATAGTTCAAAACGTTACGTAATTTTTGTTAAAAACGGATATCCCGGCGACGTAGTAAAAGCCCGTTTAAAAAAAATTAAGAAGTCGTATGCGGAAGCCGAAGCAGTTTCGATTCTGAAAAAATCGGCTCATCGCACCGAACCACGCTGTAAATACTTTGGAGTGTGCGGTGGTTGCAAACAACAGGACCTCGACTATAATATTCAATTGAAATACAAAAGCGAACAGGTTGACGAAATATTCCGCCATATTGCAGGTTTAAATGACTTCGAAACTCTTCCCATCATTCCTTCCGACAAAATCTTTTTTTATCGGAACAAGATGGAGTTTTCGTTTGCAAATAAACGCTGGCTCTCGGATTATGAAATTAATTCAATGCAGGAGATTGATGACAAAAATTTTGCTCTTGGACTTCACATTCCGGGTATGTACGACAAAGTTCTCGATATTGATGAATGCTTTTTGCAATCTGAAATCAGCAACGATATACTGAATTTTACGCGTAATTATTTCAAAGAAAGAGATGTTACAATTTATTCAACTGATACACATACGGGTTATCTGCGCAATCTCGTAATTAAACAATCTTTCCATAATAACGATTTAATGGTAAATCTGGTAACTTCGGAAGAGAATTCTGAATTAATGAGAGAATACAGCAAAGCGATTAAAGCAAATTTTCCAGCTGTTACATCATTGATAAATAACATCAGTAAAAAGAAATCGCAGGTGGCAACGGGCGACTACGAAATCGTTCTCTTCGGAAACGGATTTATATACGATGCAATCGGTGAAAAAATTTTTCGTATAAGCGCCAATTCTTTTTTCCAGACAAATACATTGCAGGCAGAAAAGCTCTATAACACTGCACTTGAATTTGCAAATCTAAAAAGCGACGAAATTGTTTATGACCTTTATTCTGGTGCAGGCACAATACCAATTTTTATAGCGGAAAGGGCGGGTTTTATTTACGGATTTGAAAACGTTGCCTCTGCAACTGAAGATGCTCGAATTAATATCGAGTTGAACAACATTACAAACTTCACACCATTCTTAGCCGACCTGAACAAATCCTTCTTACCAATTATAGACGAAAATAAAATTCCCTTGCCCCAGGTTTTAATTGCTGATCCGCCACGCAGCGGTATGAACCCAAAAACGGTCAACGATATTTTAAGCATTCATCCTCCCAGAATTGTATACATAAGTTGCAACCCCGCAACTCAGGCACGTGATATAAAACTCCTTTGTAACGGCGGATATAAATTACTCAAGATTAGACCCGTGGATATGTTCCCGCACACATATCACATTGAAAATGTAGCTTTGCTGGAATACACAAAATAAAAGGATTATTTTATGATAAACAAAACAATAGGAGCTATTGCCTGGCATGATTTAACTGTAGAGAATGCCGAAGGCATTAAAAATTTTTATGAAAAAGTTACGGGCTGGAAATCCCAGCCAGTGAATATGGGTAATTACGACGATTACAATATGATGATTCCTTCGGAAGATTATCCCGCAGCTGGAATTTGCCATAAAAGAGAAAAGAATTCAAATTTACCCTCTCAGTGGATGATTTATATCAATGTGGAGAATCTGGACGCAAGCATTGATGCCTGTATTGTAAACGGCGGCAAAGTTATCTCCGGACCAAAGATAATTAAAGGAATGGGTAAATATTGCTTAATCGAGGATCCTGCTGGCGCATGTTGTGCACTCTTTGAACACGAATAAAATGAAACTTTTTTCTCTGGTGTGATGAATAAAAGTGCCAGAGTCAAATAATTTTCTGAAAAGAGATGAAAAAAGAATTGATAAAAAAACTCGAGTCCACTTTTAGATATTCAAGTTCGTCCGATGAATTATTCGACGCATTTACCGAAGCCGTAAGATGCGGAATAGACGATCTGGAAGTATTTAAAATATTATTAGGCAATCCGACCCTGAATCTCGACGAAATAAAAATGTACACCGAAAAATTGATTCGAGATTTCAATCACAAGAAATACGACCTGGCAATCTGGACTGCAAAAATTCTGGAAAATAATGCCGACGAATACGAGTATCTCGAAAGCGCTATTGAGTATTACAAAAAAGCGATGACCGCTAATCCAGCTGCGCACGAACCCCTTATAAATCTTCTCGGCCTTTATAATTTTGACCTCGACTTGCCGACAAATTCAAAGATAATTGAATTAGTTAAAACAAATGTTAAGAACGTTGAACTAAAAAGTAAAGTATATCAATCGCTTGCTAATCATTATAAACGATTAAAGGATTTCCAGAACGAAGCCCGCTATACAGCACTTGCCGAAAAAGCAGCCGAGCAGGAAAGGAAATCGAAAAAGACTCAGTAATAATAACCAATCGTAAAATAGAAGAAAGGTTCACCCTTGACCAGAATGTTTTTAGGTAATCGGTCTTTAAAGAAAAAACTCCTGCCTGCGGAAAAATCTGCCGGCCCAATCGGAGTGTCGAACGACAGTGTAAATCCTAATCCATGCTTCAGGTCTTTGTACCTAATTGCTTCCCGCTTTTCCCAAACCGAGCCGATATCGTATCGAAGTTTCAAATAGGTATCGAAAAATATTTTTACAGGCAATTTATATCTGTACTCTGCAGAAATGTTTAGTATTTGTCTGCCTTTGTATTCATCATTTCGGAAACCGAAAAACATGTTCTGTCCACCCAGAGAAAATTGTTGCGTTAAGGGCAATGTATTGTCGCCCACTCCAACGGTTGTTTTGAATGTAAATGTGTGCGATGGCAGAGGGCTGAAAACATTCTTGTAATCGAAAAATATTTTTGTATAACTGACGTCGCCGCCCAGCGAGGCTTGAGCTGTTTCATAATAAGTTTTAAGATAAACACCCCGTGTTGGGAAAGGATAATCGTTTTGTGTATCGACTGCAATAGAAAATCTAAGAGCAGATATAACCGTGCTACCCGTCAGATCTTCAGCGTTCGATTTATTTTTAATTCTGTCTTCCTGAAAACGAGCTTCTACCATTAAATTTCCAAACCTTTTTACCTGCGCTCCAATCCCGAACGTTCCACCCAGGAAAATTTGTCTGTATTCACCCGATTTTATCCGTTTAAATTCATTAAAAGCTGCGGTTGAATCGTCTTTGTAAATATTAATATCATTAAATTCATAAATTGCTCTCACTTTGTAAGTCATATAAGTATCGAAAACTCGATTTGCTTTATGTTCAATGATAAACGATCGATTCCTGATCCCACCCGAAACTATTGCTCCAATTTCGGTACCTGTACCATTAAAATTTTCGTCGCGCACATCCACAGAAAACTGGGTGAAGTTTTCATTGTCTACACGCATTCCAAATCGAATTATACTCGACGGGCGCTCAATCATTTTCAACGAAAGGATATTTTTTTCGCCTTTTCTATCGACTGTCAATTCGATCTGTTCAAACAAGTCCGTACTTCTCAAATTCATCAAACCCAATTCGGCTTCTCTTAGAATAAAAGGCTTACCCTGTTTAATTGGGAACTCGCGCAGTATAATTTCTCTTTTTGCTCTATATTTCCCTGTTAATTTTATTTCGTCAATCACGCCTTCTTCTATCAAAAATTTCAAAATACCGCTTTGTTCGTCGAAATCTACCTTTTTTATTTCTGCTATCGGGAAACCTGCATTGCGATAGTAATTGATTATTTTTAGAGCAACTTCAAATAGTTGCCTCGGGCTGGCGGGTTTTCCTATCTGATTCCTAACAATCTGCATCAATTGATATCTCGAAACTGCAGAATCTCCAGTGAATTCCACTTTCATGACCTGAGGATATTCATCTTTAATTAACCTGAGATACGTTGTGTCGTTTATTATTTCAAATTCGAAAGCTGCTTTTTTTAGTCCGTAATCTTTTTTTATACGATATAAAATCAAAGTCAGCCTGCTGCTGTCGATAGAATCAATTATCGTTTGATAATCGAAGTATTTGTCTATATGGTCTTTCGCGTGTAGTTTTAAATTATAATAAACTGTGGGATTTTTAATTTTTTTCTTAAAATGTTTGAGATAAAGATTCGTTATCTCTTCCTTCTTTTCCTTAGCGGCAAGATAACCTTTTTGAATCAACTCATTAATATTTTTGAAATCGGTATTTCTGACACCCATCAGTTCAGGTTGAATTACAATATCGGCATTTTCGAGTTGTTCTTTGTTGAGCAGGTGCATTGGTATGCTGATTAGCTGATCGGCAAGAATCCATGGATAATTAAGTTCGCTTTCCGAATAAAGCGGGCTTACGGCATTTCCTGCAATGACGATATCTGCACCGAGACGTCGTGTTTCTTTTACAGGAATATTGGCAACTATACCGCCATCGACAAGTGTAAGCGAATCAAATTGAACCGGCGGTAATAGAAACGAAACACTGGAACTGGCTTGCATAGCAAGTCCCAGAGAACCTTTGTCGATAATTACTTCCCTGCCGTTAACAAGATCGGTACAAACCGCTCTGTATCTGTATATCAGTTTATCGAAATCATCCGATTTTACAGGCGCATTTAACGCAAGCAAATTTAAAAATGCCGATCCTTTCAAACCGGAATTTAGAGACCTTGGAATTATTGGCTTTAAGCCTTCGAGTCTTAAAGATAAAATTGCCCTATCTTGAGTAATTTTTTGATCGACAAAAAGTTCGTTCCTGTTGGAACTTTCAGAGGTAAAAAGTCCATTCCAGTCGGTGTTCGAAGCGATTGAATCGAGATCGTCAATTGAATATCCAGAGGAATAGAGTCCGCCGATAATACTGCCCATACTTGTGCCCATAATCATGTCGATTGGAAGATCGATTTCTTCAAGGAATTTTAAAATTCCGATTTGAGTTAATGCCCTTGCCCCGCCACCACTGAGTGCTAATCCAACGTATGGTCTATTCGCAAGAATTTGTTCTTCCAGTCCGAATGGCAGGGATCTGTTTTCAAGTTCAAGGCACAGCGTGTCTTTCCGCTGCGCCATAATTAGAGATAAACAGGAAAAGAATAATGTAATTAAAAGACGTTTCACATTTCGACTCGTAGTCGATTATTTTTTTCTTTTTCTGGATTTCGATTGAATCTGTTTTTGTGCCTTTGCCTGCTTTTCGGCTGCTTCGAGCATACGTGCCATGAATCCTTGCTTTTTACCAGGATTGGCCACTGGCACCAGTTCAATATCGCCTTTTTTGTGATTTATATAATATTGCTGTCCAATCGACAATAAATTGAACATAAAGTAATAAAGATTGAGCCCGGAGGGGAATCCCATAAACATCAAAGTAAACATTATGGGCATTATATAAACCAAAGCCTTTTGTGAAGGGTCTTTAACACTCTGCTTTTGTTGAATAAACATCGTTATACCGAGCAGCAAAGCTAAGCCACTGACTACGTCGATATTAAAAAGAGGCACCCTGAAGGGTAATTTGAAAATAACATCTGGCGCTGAAAGATTGTCGATCCAGAGCATAAACGGCTGCTGCCTGATGTCGATGGCTACATTAAACAAACTCCACAAAGCTATAAGTATAGGCATCTGAAGCAGCATCGGGAAACATCCGCCCATTGGATTGATGCCGTAGGTCGAATAAAGTTTCATCGTTTCTTTCTGTAATCTTTGCGGGTCGTCTTTATACTTTTCCTTCAACTCATTTATCTTCGGCTGTAAAAGCTGCATTTTTTTCATCGACTTCATACTCTGCTTTGTAAGTGGATGCAGAGCAAATTTTACTATTATCGAAAGTAATATGATTACGAATCCGTAATTTGGAATAAACTCATGGAGGAATTTCATCAAAGGCAAAAGAAAATATTCAGAAATGGGACGAATTATAATTTTCAATCCCAGAAAACTTCCGAAATCGACAAGTGCTTCGAAGTTTCTGCCGTATACTTTTAGTGTATTGTATTCTACAGGTCCAATGTAAAGTTTAAACGAATCTTTCTGGTAACTTTGATTTTTGAACGGTACCTTTAGACTTACGTTGTAATATTCCCTGACGTCTTCACCTTTAACCACATGCGTCCCCTCGACGTAAGCGCCACCGTCGTCGTTTGGACTATCAGGCGAAATTATAATTGAAAAATATTTACTTTTTACTGCAGCCCAATCGACTTTACCGTTAATATCCTTAGATACTTTTTCATCCGGACTGGAAGCATCGACAACCACCTGTTCGCCCCCGGCATAAATAGAGGCATTTGTGTAATGCGCTTCGTCAACAGAATTTTTTTCGGTGAAGTTTATTCCATTAGTCCACGCAACGTCGTATCTGAAACTGCTTATGATGTCCTGAAAATTAGCAAATTCGATATCGATATCGGCAGCATAATCATTGCCAAAAAATTTGAAGGTTTTTATAATTTCTTTTCCATCGGTTCCTTCAAATTTATATTTCAACACCAGTGAATCGTTCTCGTCGAGTTTATAAAAATAGTTGCTGGACTCGGAGAAAAAATCAAGATTGGAAGTATTGACAAGTTTTCCGTCTTTTGTAACAAAAATCAAATTGAAATCTCCGCCGTTATCAGGATTAATCAATTGAACATGTCTGTTATAAAAATCGCTCTCATCATATTTTTTGTGGTACCACGTTTCGTAATTTTTTAGATAATATTTTCGAATCTTGGCACCTTTGCTGGTCAATTCGATTCTTGCAAGTTTTGTATCGATTGTAATTATTTTTTCGGGAAGTTGTACTGTTTCAAAGGGAAGAGTTTCATTTTCTTCGGCAATCGAGTCCTTTTTCACTTCTTTCGATTTTTCAGCGGGAAGAGTATCCTTACCTGCCTTTGAAGTATCGTTAGCTACCAACGTTGAATCCTTTGACTCTGGTAATGCCGGAGGGGGAGTGGGTGAATTGAGATAGAGCCATACTACTAAAATAACTCCGATAAGTATGAATGCAATTGTTGATTGTCTGTCCATAAAATTTACCTTTAAAATTAATCGAGAGGATCGTACCCACCTTTATTGAACGGATTACATCTTAATATTCTCCAGATAGATTTAATACCCCCTTTGATTACACCGTATTTAGTAAATGCCTGAACCGAATATTCCGAACAAGTGGGATAAAAGCGGCACGACGGGGGGAACATTGGGGAAATTGCCTTCTGATAAAATTTAATTAAGTAGATAAACAAGTACTTCATTTTAATTCGAGCCTGTCTTTAACTTTTTTCATCAAATCTACGATTTCCGGCATAATTTCGCTCAACTTGACTTTTTTATTTATGGTCTGATTCATTGAATGAGATGCAAACACAAGCAGCAATTTAATTTTATTTGCCTTGCATAATTCTGTCAGTATAAATTTATTGAGGCGATACGATTCGCGCATCAGTCTTTTAATTCTGTTTCTCCAAACAGCATTGCCGCTTTTTCGAGCTACCGCATAAGCTGTTTTAACACCTGGTTCGTCTGCCAGAAATTCAGCGTAATAGACCACTTTCAACTTTTTTGAAGGAGAGATTAATAAATTTCCTTTATTATAAACTAATTCGAAATCTTTTTTCCTTTTGATTCTTTCTTTGGCAGAAAGACCATATTGCTTCAAAATAAACCTCTTTGAAGTCCCGAATTTGAGGGGACGCTTACAGGGCAAAAATTAACGCTCGTCGCTTACTGTAAGTCTCTTTCTTCCTTTTGCTCTTCTTCTGGCTAAAACTTTACGCCCATTTTTTGTGGACATTCTTTCACGGAAACCGTGTTTATTCCTTCTTTTTCTATTACTCGGTTGAAATGTTCTTTTCATAATTCACCTAATTTAATCGTTCGAAACGTGCAAAAGTAAACATTTTAGACGTAATTAACAAACCAATGGTGGGGAGGTATATGGACATAAAAAAGGCGGCAATCTCAGCAAACTGCCCAGCCGATAAACAGTCCGCCGGAAAAACCGCCGCCTTGTTACTTTAGAATCAATTTGAATGCCAATTCTGTTTCGTTCGTTTTTACGCGTCTTTTTTCAATAATTCTGTCCTGTTGTGAGTCGTAATTCGATAATGAGACACTTCGTTCGCTATTCAATTCATTATTTATTTAATTTAAATGCTAAAAAAAATTACTTTTGATTATTTTTGCAACGAAAACCAATTTAAGGAGTCTAAAGACACCAAATTGAAAACCGGGAGTGGTAATGTTTTCTTTATTACTAATTTTATTAATACAGTTACTTACGACTAACACAGAAGCAGCCTGTAGAGCTCCTACGATTAAAGCATTTAAGCTCGAGAATACCGAAATCCACCTGGACGGTAAAATTATCGAACAGATATGGCAATATCTGCCAATCGACAATTTTACACAACGTGACCCTAACGAAGGAATGCCTGCTTCGGAACGAACTGAAGTTTGGATTGCTTACGACGACGAGTATTTATACATAGCAGCGAAACTATACGACAGCCATCCGGAATTAATCGATGCAAGCTTAACGCGTAAAGACAATTATATTCTTTCTGATTGGTTTGGATTTTATGTAGACCCGTACAACGATAAAAAAAGCGGCTTCTTTTTTGCAGTCAATGCCGGCGGCTCGGTTATTGACGGTATTCTATTTAACGACAGCTGGGACGACGATACATGGGATGGCATTTGGGAAGCTAAAACAAGTATAGAAGATTTCGGCTGGTCAGTAGAAATAAAAATCCCATTTTCACAATTACGATTCAAAGAAGAAAACAAGATGAAATGGGGTGTGAATTTTGCGCGCGAAATAAAAAGGAAAAACGAACGCTCATACTTTGTAATGGTACCAAAGAATGAAAGCGGCTTCGTTTCCCATTTTGCCACTCTGGAAGGCATTAACGGAATTAAAGCGACACAAAAGATTGAAGTGCTCCCTTATTTATTGCAAAAGACTCAATTCTTAGTTCACGACGCCGGCGATCCTTTTTATAAATCGAATCAATTTAAAACTTACGCTGGAGCCGACATTAAACTTGGCATCGGCTCTAACCTTAACATGAATTTAACTATCAATCCGGATTTTGGACAGGTGGAAGTAGATCCCGCAGTTATTAATTTATCGGCATTCGAATCTTATTTTCGCGAAAAAAGACCTTTCTTTGTTGAAGGCGCCGACTTGTTCTACTTCGGCATCGGTGGCTCGAACAGCAACTGGAATTTCAATTTCGGTTGGCCAGAACTTTTTTATTCCAGGAGAATCGGGAAAACACCTACTGGCAATCTACCTGATGAATACGATTACGCAGATTTTCCGGGCGAAACACGGATTTTAGGCGCCGCAAAAATTTCAGGAAAAATCAACCAGTCAACTACCATCGGTGCAATATCGGCTTTGACAGAAAGAACGTTTGCTAAAATTTATTCCCAAAATAATATTTCGGAATATGAAGTAGAACCCCTTACACACTATGGAGTATTAAGATTAAAACGAGAATTCAACGAGGGTAAACAATCGCTCGGTTTAATGTTTACATCGGTAAACCGCGATTTACACGACAACGACCTTAAAGAATTGCTTTCAAGACAGGCATACACTATTGGACTCGATGGCTGGAGCTTTCTCGATGACGATAAACAGTACGTTTTATCTGGAGCATTTGCAGGTTCTTACATCGAAGGTACAAAAGAATTTCTAATAAACCTTCAAGAAAGACCGCATCGGTATTTCCAGAGGCCGGATGCTTCTTTCTCACGCCTCGATTCAACACGGACTTCGCTTGCAGGATATTTCGGGAGATTAATGCTCAACAAACAACACGGCAATTTTTATTTCAACATGGCATTGGGTGCGGCTTCTCCAGGATTCGAATTTAACGACCTTGGATTTCAATGGTTAGCCGACAGATTAAATGGACACGTTGTTATTGGCTATCGCTGGTACGAACCTGCAAAAATTTTCAGAGAAAAATTTATCTACGCAGCTCATTCTCGCTCATTCGATTACGACGGCAATCTTCTCAATAATTTCTTGTGGTTCAGAAGCGGAGGAACTTTTCATAATTACCATAATATTCGAATCAGCGGCCATTATTCTTTTGAAAAATATACAAAAACTCTTACACGCGGTGGACCTCTTGCAATCGACCCGGCTAATTACTCGGTAGATATTTCCTTCGGCACCGACAATAGAAATAAAATCGCCTTCGATTTTGATTATGAATATTCGGCTAACGACGCTGGTAGTAATTCGATTGAACTTCAACTCGAAATCGACTGGAAGCCGACTTCACAAATCAATTTGATCTTCGAACCGGAATACAAATTCGGATACGAAACACGACAATGGATCGATGCTTTTGACGATCCAACTGCAACGGCAACTTATAACAAAAGATACGTCTTCGGTAAAATTAAACAAGACGTGCTTTCGGCAAATATCCGTCTCAACTGGACATTCACCCCAACATTAAGCCTACAGCTTTACCTGCAACCTTTTTTGGCCGTCGGTAAATACAGCGAGTTCAAAGAACTTGCTCAACCAGGAACAGACAATTTTATAAATTATACGCATTTCAGGTACGACAGTGCCGAAAATATTTATTATATTGACCCTGACGGCGAAGGAGACGCTGAAGAAATTTCTTTTGAAAATCCCGATTTCAATTATAAATCTCTCAGAGGCAATGCGGTTCTCCGCTGGGAATTTGTTCCAGGTTCCATATTTTATTTTGTATGGTCACACAATCAAACTAATTACGATTACGCTGGTAACTTCGACTTTTCGAGAGATATAAAAAGTTTGTGGAAATCAACCGGCGACGATATCTTCTTAGTTAAATTTTCTTACTGGATAAATATTTAGTGAAAAAGAATATTAAATACTTTTTGTTGATAATTTTACTGCTTGGATGTGAAAGAGGTAGTGATCTTATAGGACCTCTGGAATCTGAGCGGGGCAAAATTATCGACTACGAAAAAATTGCCACATACAATTCCGATCTGCTACTTACTCTTGCTTCAGAGTACGACGACGACAATATATCAAATATTACTTCGAACAAAAGTATTCATGATGTCGAAGTTTATAAAATAATCTATAACACGGTTGGGTACGATAACAAAATTGAAATGGCTTCTGGAATAGTGTTTATTCCTGTGGGAACTAATAATTTATCGATGATAAGCATTCAGCACGGAACCCAAACAAATCGCAAAAGAGTTGGCTCGGTGAACCCGTTATTTGCGCTCGAAGGATTAATTGCTGCGGCGTTGGGCTATTACGCTTGCGAACCCGATTATCTTGGACTCGGCATTTCAGAAATTGTGCATCCTTATCATCATTATCAAACTTCTGCAAATTCGGTAATCGATTTTTTACGCGCCGCCAGAGAATTTGCATACATTCAGAATTTAACACTGAATGGGAAACTCTTTTTAGCCGGCTATTCAGAGGGTGGTTACGTAACGATGGCTGTTCAAAGAGAAATTGAACTTAACCATAGAAATGAATTTAACATCACAGCATCAGCGCCAATGGCAGGCGCTTACGATCTGGAACTAACGGCAACAAAAATTCTTGAAAATGATTATTATCCACAACCCGCTTTCTTAGCTTACCTTATTTATGCTTATTCAAAAATTTATAAATGGAACGACTTGAATTACTTTTTTAACGAACCTTACGCCTCAGCCATGCACGAACTCTTTGACGGCTCGAAAAACATAGAGATGATTAATGAATCACTCCCGAAAGAGCTCAAACAATTGCTTGCGCCAGAATTCCTCTCTTCGATACAAAACAAAACTGAGAAACGACTCCTACCAAAATTGAAAGAAAACAGTTTAATAAATTGGAGCCCCTCGACTCCAATGCGACTTTATCACGGCGATAAAGACGACTTTGTACCTGTCGAAAATTCGTATCTGGCTTACGATTACTTTTCGGCACACGGTGCAAATGTGGATTTAATTATCATTCACAACGGAACTCATTATACAAGCGCCGTCCCTGCTCTTATCGATTTAATTCTTTGGTTCGACAGCTTTAATCAATCGCACTTCTATGTACAAAACTAAACTGTGGAAAGTAAATATTCTTTCAGGTCGCTGTAATTGGAACTAAGTTCGATGCTTTTCTTTTGTTTATCGAGACAAGTTGCAAGCCGTTGAGGAACATCAATTTCAACTCCAAGTTCCTCTTCAATTACATCTTTGAATTTTGCAGGGTGTGCAGTTTCGAGAACCACTTTATTAAATTTAGCCGTCGCTCTAACAATCTCGTAGTCCTTTAGCGCCATATATCCCACCGCACCATGTGGATCGAGGATATATCCATATTTTTCGTAAACTTCTTTAATGCCCCGTCGTGTCTGGACGTCGTCAAAGGATCTGGAGTGAATATCTCGTTGAATTTCCGAAAGTCGGTTGCCGTATAATTCCCGTATACGCGCAAGATTACTCGGATTTCCGACGTCCATAGCATTTGAAAGCGTTTGAACGGAAGGATGCGGCTGGAAAATTCCGGTATTGACAAAATCGGCAAACACGTGATTGCTATTTACTGCACCAATAAATTTTGTAATCGGTAATCCCATTTTCTTTGCAATCAAACCGGCGGTGAGATTGCCAAGATTGCCAGAGGGTACAGAAAAGACTGAGTGAATTGTTTTATTGGGAATTTGTTTATAAGCCTCGAAATAATAAAAGGATTGAGGCAGCAATCGAGCAATGTTAATCGAATTTGCCGAAGTCAAATTCAATTTCGATGCAAGTTCTTTATCAATAAATGCGCTCTTCACAAGACGCTGGCAATCGTCGAATGTGCCTTCGATTTCAAGGGCTGTTATGTTCTTGTTTAACGTTGTTAATTGTTTTTCCTGAATTAAACTTACCTTTCCTTTTGGATAAAGAATATAAACATTAATTCCGGGAGTTTCATAGAAACCGTACGCAACAGCACTACCGGTATCTCCTGATGTAGCCACCAGAATATTTAGACTTTCCCCTTTTTTCTTCACAAAATATCCCATCGTTTTAGCCATAAAGCGGGCACCGAAATCTTTAAATGCAAGCGTAGGACCGTGAAAGAGTTCAAGTACCATTAAATCGTCTTTTAGATTAACTAATGGAGCTGGAAAGTTGATTGCCTGTTGTATAATATCCGAAAGGTCGCTTTCGCCTATTTCATTGCCGACAAATTTTTCCGCAATTCTGAAGGCAATTTCCTGAAATTGATAGTTTTCAATCGAATCAATCATTTCTTTCTGGAGTATGGGAATTTCGACGGGCATAAAAAGGCCACCGTCTTTTGCCAGCCCTTGCAAAACCGCCGTTTCGAAATTGACAATATTTTTTTTGTCGTTTGTACTATAGAATTTCATTATAAAACCATCGGACCTTTTTTATTAATTTTTGATACGTAAATTTTGCCTTCGAAGCCCGCAGATTTTACAGCTTTCAACATTGCGTTTGCAATTACGCGCGCATGCGACTCGCTTCTCGAAAAAGCAAACATCGAAGGACCAGAACCAGTAATGTTACAATTAATAGCTCCCTTTTCCAGAGCTGCATTTCTCACTTCGTCGTAGCATGGTATTAATGCCGCTCGTTTCGGCTCGGCAAAGTAATCGATAATCGACCTGGCAATTAAATCGTAATCCGATGTAATTAGACCAGCAATTAAAGCCGAGGCATTACCTGCCTGTGCAATTGCTTTTTTTATGCTAACATTTTTACTTATTAGTTTACGAGCCTCGCAGGTTTTTATTTCTATATTGGGATAAACAATTGAACAATGGAGATCTTCAGGATAGTCAATTTTTATTATATCAATCGGATTATAACTTCGAATCAATACGAATCCTCCGTAAAGGCAGGGAGCAACATTGTCCGCATGAATACTGCGACTGGCAATAAATTCTCCTTTGAGAGCATGTTCCAGAAGTTCATAAAGAGATAATCTAAGTTCGAGAAGTTCATTTAGAGCAAAAACGCCGGCTACTGCGCTCGCAGCGCTCGAGCCCAATCCGCTACCGATTCCCATCTTTTTATGTATCGTTACATCCAGCCCAACATTTATTCTGTACTTTTTCAATAAAGATAGCATGGCACCAGTTGTAGTATTTTTATCCACTTCATAAGGAAGGTAGCCATTGTCGCCAAAGATTTTTACTATCCGTATTTCTTTGCGGTCTGTTAATTTTACAGTAACCTCGTCGCCGGGATTGTGAAGGGCAAAACCCATCATGTCGAATCCTGGACCAACATTAGAAACCGAAGCCGGAGCAAATACTTTAATCGACTTAGAGCTCATCGAAGTACCCTTTTGCTTTCATTAATTCGGCAATCAAAATAGTGCCTCCCGCAGCACCTCTTACTGTATTGTGTGAAAGGACAACGAACTTATAATCAAAAAGTGGGCATTTTCGTAATCGTCCAACTGAAATTGACATTCCTCCGCCCAGATTGCGGTGTATTCTCGGTTGCGGATAGTTTGACTGTTCGAAATAGATAATTGGTTTTGCCGGCGTCAGCGGCAAATTTAATTCCTGAGGCACTGATCGAAAGTTATTCCATACTTCAATAATATCTTGCGGCTCGGCTTTGGTTTTCAGTTTAATCTGAATATTTTCTGTATGACCGTCAAGTACGGCAACTCTGTTGCATTGAGCACTAATTTTAATATTGGCATACTCAATCGAATCATCTTTCAATTTTCCGAAAATTTTGAGCGGTTCGGTTTCCATTTTTTCTTCTTCGCCTCCGATAAAAGGCACTACATTGTCGAGGATGTCCAGACTCGGTAAACCTGGATATCCTGCGCCCGAGATAGCCTGCAATGTAACCACATTGACGGCTTCTATCCCAAAATTATCAATAATTGGTTTGAGTGCAAGCGCCATCCCAATCGTTGAACAATTTGGATTTGTTACAATTGCTCCTTTATGTTTTTGAGATTTAATCAGTTCGATATGCTCGGGATTAATTTCGGGAATAATCAACGGAACGTCTTTGTCGAAACGGTGATTACGCGCGTTGGAAATTACTATGCAACCGTCTTCGGCGTACATTTTTTCAATATCACCCGCAACTGAAGAATCGAGTCCCGAAAAAAGTATACGCGCCGTTAAACCAGTTTCACATTTCTTAACAATCATATTTTCTATTTGAGGAGGAATAGGTGTAGCCATAATCCAGTTGACGGCGTCTTTATATTTTTTTCCGGCGGATCTATCGGAAGCGCAAAGTTCAACAACTTCAAACCACGGATGATTTGCCAGCATTTCGATAAATCTTTGTCCAACGCTGCCAGTAGCTCCCAATACTGCCACAGGTATTTTACTTTCTTTCATATTTTCACCGTTTTATAGTTTTTAATAAACTTTTATGAAGCACATTAAGTGCTTTTGAAATATCTTTCCTATCAATAATAAGCGAAATATTCAACTCCGAAGAACCCTGAGCAATGGCAATAATATTAATATTGTTCTTGCCGAGTGCCTGAAATACTTTTCCAGCTATACCCGGAGTGCGTCTCATGTTTTCGCCCACAACAGCTATGATCGATAAATTTTCCTCTAACGAGAGCCGACTGATTTTGCCTTCCATAATTTCGAATTTAAATTCTTCTTCGATGGCTTTTATCGAAGTTTTTCCCATCGAAGGAGGAATGGCAATACAGATCGAATGTTCGGAGGAAGCCTGTGAGATTAAAATTATATTCACATTGTAGCGAGCAAGTGCAGTAAATAATCTGCCTGCAATACCAGTGACCCCGACCATACCGCCGCCCGATATACCAATCAATGAAACGTTGTCGATTGAAGAAATTCCTTTAACGGTCATGTCGGAACTCTGTTCCCGTCGAATGATTCTTGTACCCGGGAATTCTGGATTGAATGTATTCTTAATTACAATTTCAATATTCTTTTTCAGAGCTGGCAAAATCGTTGGAGGATAAATTACTTTTGCGCCGAAGTGGGACAATTCCATCGCTTCTTCATAAGTAACTGTGGATAGAGGAAAGGCACCTTTGACCTTGCGCGGGTCGGCAGTAAGTATACCGTCGACGTCAGTCCAGATCTCAATCTTTTTTGCATTCAAAGCCGCCCCGAAAATTGATGCTGTGTAATCGGAACCGCCTCTACCGAGTGTAGTTATTTCGTTATCGATTGTCGATGCTATGAAGCCGGTGATTATCTGCAGTTTCTTGTGCTTTGAAAAATATCTTTTAATTTTATTGTAGGTTACTTTTTCATTTACTTTTGCATTTCCGAAATTGTCGTCTGTCTTTATCAATTTACTGGCATCCAGGTATTCACAATCTATTCCCCTTTTTTGCATTGTATAAGAGATAATAGAACACGATAATTTTTCTCCGAAGCTTTGAATAAAGTCGAGTGTTTTAGGCGAAACTTCGCGTACGAGATAAGCGCCGTGCAAAATTTCTTTCAATTCTCCGAATAAACTGCGGAGCAATTTTTCAATATCTGGCAAGTCTTCAGTTCTATTCAGATCTGCTGCTACTTTCAAATGAAGTTCTACAAGCGAATCGAATTCTTCTTTGTATGAATTGTCCCTGCTATCTGCTTTGCGAGCTATCTCAATCAACTTATCCGTAACGCCTTGAAATGCTGAAAAAACAACTGCAATTTTTTTCCCGTTATTCAGATAATAGTTCGTAAGAATATCGATTACGCTGTTTATTCTTTCCGAATTACCTACACTTGATCCACCAAATTTTAATATAGTCATACTCATTCACCTGTTAAATTTTAATGAAAAAGCTTGGATTGTGTGCCGTAAATCAGCACGTCGTGACATGCGTTTGCGTGGACGTCGTTGTTGTACGCAGTTCTGCTTTTTTGCCGCGCGGGGTAGTCGGCAAAATCTTATATGGGGTTGTTATATAGGAACTGCTCGAATGCACTTGCAAAATCTCAAAATTTTGGATTTTATTATAAGAATCGTTCGGGACAGTTTCAACAGATTTTATTAAAAAATTATTTTTTTTGATTAATTGCCAATAAAATCTCTTCTCGATTATCGGTGGGCAGTGTGCATGAAAAATCCTTGCAAAGATAGTAGATCGTCTTTTGGGAATCGAGTTTGTAATTCTCAAGCCATGGCGCTCTTTCAATCATTTTCTCAATGTTATTTTTGTCGACATGAAGATAATAGAGGTTTGAGTTTTTCCTTAACTGCGAGATAAATTTTTGCTCTGGCTTATTTCCAGAAATCAATAAAAGAGAAGTATCTTTGGAATGAAATTTCATAATACCACGCAGAAAATATGTATACCCGATCGAACTTTTATTTAACGAGGAAGAAAATGCTTTAATCGAATTTACTGCCAGTTCTCTATTATTACCTGTAATAAAATAAAGTTCGATTAAATTTAGCAACTGAATCGAATTCCCCGACGGGATTGCGCCGTCGTAAGCAAATTTTAATCTTATTGTATTCTCTTCTGGCCGATTGTAAAAAAATCCCCCTTCAGATTTGTCTTCGAATAAATCCGTAAGTATATCGTTAATTTGAAGTGCTCGAAAAAGATAATCTTCGTTCAGAGTGGTTTTGTAGAGTTCGAGAGCGGCTTTAATTAAATACGCATAATCGTCGAGAAAACCGGGAATTTTATTCTCGGAATAATGATACAATTGATTATTGACAAAAGCATGGTCTATCAAATATGCGAAAGCTTTTTCAGCGCTTGCAATCATTTCTTTATTTTCGAGAATCGAGCCCGCCAAAGCAAGCGACGAGATAACCATTGAATTCCAGTCTGTTAAAATTTTTTCGTCTCTTAAAGGTTTGATTCTTTTGCTCCTGGCTTCGAGTAAAATTTTTCTTATGGACTCAATTTTATCTCTTCCGTATTGAACACGAAGTATGTCAGATCTTTGTTGCAAGAAGAAGATATTTTTCCTCGTTGGATTTCCAGTCGATTCGTTGCGGTGATTGCCCTCCTCTGAAAAGTTAAATATTTCCCGAGCAATCCCGTAATCGTTCCCCAAAAGCGACTTGATTTCATCTGAAGTCCAGAGATAATATTTTCCTTCTTCCCCTTCACTGTCGGCATCCAGTGCCGAATAAAATGCACCTTCAGAAGAGGTCATTTCGTTTTTAATAAATTCATATACTTCTTTAACCGTATCGGCATAAAAGCTATCGCCAGTTTTTGCATAAGCGAGTGCGTAAACTTCGATCAATGAAGCCTGATCGTAAATCATTTTTTCGAAGTGAGGAAGGAACCATTTTTTGTCCGTCGAATAACGATGAAATCCAAAGCCGATTTGATCGTATATTCCGCCTTTTCTCATTTCAGTGAGAGTTTTTTCAACCATTTCATTTGCCTGCCGATTATTGTAATCGAGAAGAAAGAGAAGGTTGTGAGGTGCAGGAAATTTTGGAGCAGTTCCGAAACCTCCGTACTCGGCATCGAAATTCAATTTCAGTGTTTCGAATGCTTTGTCGATAATCGAATTGTCAAAGGCTTCGCTTGTCGAAGATTCAAAATGTTTGATAATGGTTGATGATATTTCATCGGAAGTACGCAATAACAGACTTCTGTCTTTGTTCCATAAATCGATTATTCTGTTCAATAGATCGACAAAACCGATTCTCCCGTAATATGAATACTTCGGGAAATAAGTGCCGGCGTAAAATGGCTTTCTATCGGGTGTAAGAAAAATCGAAAGAGGCCAGCCTCCCCTGCCCGTAATCAACTGGCAGGCGGTCATGTAAATTGAGTCAATGTCGGGACGTTCTTCCCTGTCGACTTTAATCGAAATAAAATGTTTATTGAGAAGTTCGGCTACTTCTTCGTCTTCAAAAGATTCGTGAGCCATAACATGGCACCAATGACAGGTTGAATAACCGATAGAAAGAAAGACAGGCTTGTCTTCCCTTTGAGCGATACGGAAAGCTTCGTCGCACCACGCATACCAATTGACAGGATTATCTGCGTGTTGTCTTAAATATGGCGATTTCTCGTTTTTTAAGCGATTAATTTTCTCTTCCTTTCGGAAAAAAAAGCTCCACACTCAATAGTATGGAGCAAGTTAAACTAACTAAATTATTCTTCTTCGATCGATACCAATTCAATGTGAAAGTTAAGGTCCTGCCCTGCTAATTCATGATTTGCATCCACCACAATACCATCTTCGAGCACATCAACGATCGTAAGGGGAATAATTTGATTGTCATCTGTTTGCATATGAAGTTTCATTCCAACTTCCGGATTCAAGTTAGGAGGAAGGTTTGAATTATTTACTTTGATAATCAAATCTTCCCTTCTTTGTCCGTAAGCTTCGTCGGCAGGAATATTAATATCGACGGTTTGTCCTGGTTCGAGACCAACAACTGCCTCTTCAAATTTACCGAGCAGAGCTCCTTCACCAATTGTAAATTCAAGGGGTTCGTTGCCGAATGACGAATCGAATTGCGTACCGTCGTTTAATGTTCCGGTATAATGAACTTTTACTTTGTCGCCTGTTTTTGCGATTGACATATTTTTTCCTCCAACCGCATTCCTGAATGCGGGTTATTTTGTTTATAGATTTACCTAAGTTTATTAATTTTTTTTTAATAACATCCAATTACTACGAATAGTTTAAGAGAAGAACCAATGTTGCAAATTCGATGTGAAAAACGTCAGGTGTGAAATGCAACTTACGTTACAAATATAAAAAATATTACTTAGAAAAAAACTAAATTATTAATTTGTTATTCTCGCAGATATTTTTCTAAAATGATATCCGTAAACAGCAAAAGTCATGGCAAGGGGGAATTTTTTTGGATATTTTTTAACCGTATAGAAAAACACCTTCCAGAAATAACGTTTTCCGGCGTCGAGTATACCCAGTTTCCATAATATCATAAAAAACGCTTTAAACTCTCTAAATGTAAATCTGACTTTCGGCCAATCAGGCACACGATAAACATCAACGAAATTTCTTATACGATTATAATATTCTTTCGGCGAATAAATTTTTTTGATGATCTGTGTATAGCCTTTTATCAATTCTTTGTAATTCATTCGGGGGACAATGTTCGTAAAGCCATCCATATTGTTGCCGCTGAAGTTGTCGATCAAGCGGTTCTCTTTTTTTAGCCTGTTATACAATTTAGTGCCGTTAGGAGCATTTAGCAATCCAACCATAGCAGAAACTATACCGCTGCTTTGAATAAAATCGACGTATTGTTTATGAAATCCAGGTTTATCGCTGTCGAAACCCACAATAAATCCCCCCGATACTATCATTCCGCTGCCAATTAATTTTTTAACTGACAATTCGAGGTTTCTTCTTAAGTTTTGTTTCTTACCGCATTCGTTCAAGCTGTCCGGGTCGGTTGTTTCGATTCCTACAAAAACGCTGTTAATACCGGCATTAATCATCTGAGCGATCAGCTCTTCGTCGTCTGCCAGATTGATCGATACTTCTGTAATAAAATTGAAAGGATACCCTTTTTCTTGTTGCCACTTAATAATTGCGGGCAGAGTCTCGGACTTTAAAAGTCTTTTATTGCCGATAAAATTATCGTCAACAATTGAAACTCCACCACGCCAGCCGAGTTGATATAATCTATCGAGTTCTGCAATAAATTGGAAACTGCTTTTTGTACGCGGTCGTCTTCCGTTTAAAACAGTTATGCTGCAAAATTCACAATCGTAAGGGCAACCACGTGAATATTGAATACTCATTGATGCGTATTTATCCATCTCAAGCAGTTCCCACATCGGTACGGGAGTGGCGCCAAGTTCTGGATATTCATTTGTTGAATAAACTCTTTCAGCTCTGCCCTTCGAGAGGTCGCTTAAAAATTGCGGCAAAGTTAGTTCGGCTTCATTCAAAACAAAATGGTCTATGCCGGGAAAATCGTTATACTGAAAAGTAAAAAGGGGACCACCACCAACTATTGGTTTGTCCAGATTATTACATTTTCTAATAATTTTTCTTATCGATGAGGTATGAATATTCATTCCGCTTAAGAAAACATAATCCGCCCACAAAATATCCTCGTCTTCGAGTCGGGTTACATTCAAATCGATCAGTCTCTTTTCCCACTCAGCTGGAAGCATCGAAGCTACAGTGATCAATCCGAGTGGTGGTTCGGCTGACTTTTTCGATACAAATTTAAGCGCATCTTTAAAACTCCAGAATGTTGCCGGAGTCTCTGGATAAATCATTAATATTTTCATCTCGTTTAACGTGTTTATTAACACTCGTAATAATCATAAATTTCAGACATACTTTCTGTAAAAGAAATGTAAAAATTAAGCGCAACCAGCTTTTGATTTTCTTCCTTGCCTTACTACGTATTGTATAATTCGCGTATTTCAGCGATATTAATCCGTCAATTGAACGGCGAAAGATGAAAAAAATTAATTCGCAACTCTATATTATTATCGCCTTTGTTATCGCTCAGATTGCATGGCTTGGCCTGCTGGCTTTGTGGATTTATTGGTATGTAACAAATTATATAATATTCGAACAGGTAGCCAGCAAACTTTCGCCTTTAATTGACATTCAAACCCCAAATGTATTTGTCTTCACCGGTGGAATTATTCTCATTGTGGGAATTGCTGTTGTCATGTTCATTTTTTTTCGGAATCTTACTGTTCAGTATAAACTCGCAAATTTATACGACAATTTCATTGCTACCGTTACTCATGAATTAAAATCACCTCTCTCCTCATTAAAATTATTCCTTGAAACTATGTCATATAAAAATGTGAGCGAAGATAAACAGAAAGATTTTCTTGCGTTAATGATGAAAGACATTCAACGACTAGATAATTTGATAAATACAATTCTCGAAATTTCCCGACTTGAACAAAAAAAGATTGTACACGACAGACGAACATATTATACCTGCAGTCTCTTTGAAGAACTGGTGAATGAATCGATCGCCAATTTATCGGTTCCCGATGGTGTGGTAAAATACGAATGTACTTCCACCTCAAGCTGCTCTGCGGATAAAAAAGCATTGCAGATAGCAGTCGATAATTTGATAAGCAACGCAATTAAATATTCAAACAAAGAACCCTCGATTAATATTTCCGTTAAGGACAATAGAAAGAAAATTATTATAAACATAAGTGACAATGGTGTGGGCATCCCACAGCAATATCAGAAAAAAATATTCAATAAATTTTTTAGAATCGACTTGAATTATATGCCAAACGTAAAAGGGACGGGATTGGGTTTGTACTGGACAAAAGAAATAATCAAGCAGCACGACGGCTCGATAAACGTTTATAGCGAAGGCTTGAACAAAGGGTCAACTTTTACAATTGAACTCCCTGCGGTAAAAATAAAGGACAAATAAAAAACATGACACAATCCGAAGAATTAAAAGGTAAACGTATTTTGCTAATCGAAGACGAAGAATCACTGGCAATCGGACTCGAATTCAATTTAAGAGAGGAAGGATATATTGTAGACTGGGCTAAGAACGGCAGAGAGGGCATCGAAAAAATCACCAACGAAAATTACGATCTCATTATTATCGATTTAATGCTTCCTTATCACGACGGTTTTGAAATTACCAAATTAATTCGGAACAAAGACATTCAAATGCCAATTCTGATACTCACGGCGCGTTCTTCTGCCGAGGATAAAATCAGGGGTTTCAATTACGGAGCCGACGATTATGTGGTAAAGCCATTTAATTTAAAGGAATTGCTTCTGCGGATAGAAAGGATGTTAAAAAGAAAATCGTGGTACAAAAATCTGGAAAAGACGGGAGAAACTTTTCAGTTCGGCAACAACAAAGTCAATTTTATTAATCTCGAGTGTACCTCTGGCAAAAAAAAATTCCGGCTTACTCCCAAAGAGGCAATGTTATTAAAATATTTTGTCGAAAACAGGTCGAGAATAATTTCGAGAAAAGAGTTGCTCGAAAATGTCTGGAATTTGCACTCCGATGTTGAAACCCGTACCGTTGATATATTTGTTTCCCGTTTGAGGAGGTATTTTGAACTCGATCCCGACAATCCGGCTTATTTCAAAAGCGTCCGCGGCATGGGATACATTTTCGAATTCCATTAATGAAGACTGTTTGTATTAAAAAAAATTCGGCAATTTACTGAATGAACAAAAATTTGTATCTTACAACAAAAATTATTCCAGTATTATGAATAATCATTTAATCGATGTTGACGATGTAATTGTAAACAGGGAGATAATTGAAACAAAGTTTACGTGCGATTTGAGCAAGTGCAAAGGGTCATGCTGTACTATGGAAAGCAAATATGGTGCTCCTCTTTTAGAAGAAGAAATCGAGATAATAAGCAAATACATCGATATAATTAAAGATTTTCTTCCTGATGAACACGTTGACGTTATCGAACGCGAAGGTTTCTGGTTCGAAGAACATGGCGAATTTATGACAAAAAGTTTAAATAATAGAGCGTGCGTCTTTGTGGTCTACGAGAACGACATTGCATATTGCGGCATCGAAAAAGCATACAAGGCAGGTAAAATCGATTTTATTAAGCCGGTCTCGTGTCATCTTTTTCCAATTAGGATTTCTAATTTTGGCGGTCCCGTACTTCGATACGAAAAGTACGAAGAATGTCTTCCTGCATTAGCAAAAGGGAAAGAAACATCGACAACAATAATAGAGTTTTGCCGCGAAGCTCTAACAAGAGTTTTCGGCAGCGACTGGTTATCAAAATTAAAAAAAGTAACGGAGTAGAAGACTATGTTATCGTTGCAACAAAAAATGGCACTTCAGCAGAAATTATCGCCTCAACAAATACAGTATCAGAAGCTACTTCAATTAAATACACTTGCACTCGAGCAAAGAATCAAAACCGAGCTCGAACTTAATCCGATTCTCGAAGAAGCTCTTGAAGACGAAATGGAACTCGAACAACTGGAAGAAGAGCCCGAGAAAGAGAACGCAGCTGAGGACGAGGAAGAAGAACAATTCGACAATGCAGAAGACGAGTTCGATCTGGAAGATTTTATGAACGATTCAGAGTACGAACAGGAATTCGAGCGCCTTAATAAAAATAACGACGAAGAAAAAGTTTATCCCGTGGCAATTCAGCGGAAATCGATGCGCGACAGTTTAATAGACCAGCTTCATATGCTCGACCTGACCGAAAAAGAAATGATACTGGGTGAAAACATAATCGGAGCGCTCGACAAAGACGGCTATTTTAAAGAGGACCTCGAAAAATTTATTAATGAATTGAAACTCTTCGAAAGTATCGACGTAAGCCTGGAAGACGCCGAAAAAGTTCTTAAAAAGATTCAAACTTTAGAGCCCGTCGGTATAGCAGCTCGTAATCTTCAGGAATGTTTACTCATTCAAATTCGCAACTCTTCCTACGACCCGTATTATTCATACATTGCAGAAAAAATACTAAGCGAACATTTCGAAGATTTTATCAACAAACGCTTCGACAATATTCAGAAAAATTTAAAACTATCCACAGAAACTTTAAAATCGGCGCTGGCTCTGATTCAAAAATTAAACCCCAAACCCGGCGAAGGAAATATTGACTCGGAACAAATTAACCAGATTACGCCCGATTTCATTATCGAAAAGGTTGACGACAATTATATTGTAACGCTTAACGATAGAGCGGTACCATCTGTTACTATAAGCAAGACTTACCTTGAAATGCTCGAAAACAACAAAAGAAAAAGGAAAATACCCAAACGCGAAAAAGAAGCACATCAGTTCTTGAGAGAAAAATTCGAATCGGCTAAATGGTTTATCGCTTCGTTGCATCAAAGACGCCAGACTCTTATGAAAATTATGCAGGCTATTCTCGAAAAACAATACGAGTTTTTCGAGAACGGACCGAAATATCTCAAACCGATGATCTATAAAGACATTGCCGATGAAATCGGGATGGACATTTCAACAATAAGCAGAGTGGTCAACGGCAAATATGTGCAAAGTCCTCAGGGAATTCACGAATTAAAATATTTCTTCAGCGAAGGTCTTTCAACCGACGACGGCGACGAAATATCTAATAAGCATATCAAAGAACTAATCAAAGAAATTTGCGAAAACGAACCGAAAGATAAACCGTACAGCGACGACAAAATTGCAAGCATTCTGCAGGAAAAGGGAATTCACATTGCTCGAAGAACCGTCGCAAAATACAGAGAACAGTTGAAAATTCCGGTTGCCCGACTTCGTAAAAAAATTATATGATCCTGTTCGATATAATCAGCATCGTCGTACTTTTTATACTTTTTGCTCTGGCACACTCGTTACTCGCGTCTAAAAAAATAAAACTTGCCCTCAAAGAGCGACTAGGAGAAGCAATCGCTTTTTATCGTCTTTTTTACAATGCCGCATCCGCGATTTTTTTTCTTCTATTTTATTTAATCGCACCTAAACCCGACATAACGATATACGACTTACATTATCCCTATGATATTATTACATTTGTATTTCAGGTTCTTTCTTTATTTGGAATTATTGTATCAACTAAGCCAATTGATTTGCTCGAGTTCATTGGCATACGTCAGGTTATTCGATATATTAAAGGCAGCTACAATATTGAACAGCTCGACGAATGGCAGCCGTTGATTACCACTGGTATTTATAAATACGTGCGACATCCGATTTATTTCTTTACAATACTGTTTCTCGGATTCCGTCCGACAATGGATCTGTTTTACATGGTAACGTTTATATGCATCGTTTTGTATTTTTATATTGGTTCAATTTTCGAAGAAGAAAGACTTAAAGAAAAGTACGGGAAAGATTATGAAGAATATTCTAAAAATACACCTCGAATTTTTCCCTGTATGATAAAAAAGGAAACTAAACGGAGATTATATGAAAGTCAGGTCAACGACAATACTGGGCGTAATTAAAGACGGCAAAGCCGCTCTTGGCGGCGACGGTCAGGTTACACTGGGCAATACTGTAATGAAACATAATTCTAAAAAAATACGTAAACTTTTAGATGGAAAGGTACTATGCGGATTTGCTGGCTCGACCGCCGATGCTTTTACACTATTGAATCGCTTTGAAGAAAAGCTCGAAGCTTACAGGGGAAATATTGAAAGAGCGGTTGTCGAACTGGCAAAGGATTGGAGGACAGACAAATATTTAAGACGACTCGAAGCAATGCTTGCAATTATATCGATCGACAAAGCTTTTATCGTTTCGGGAACCGGCGACGTAATCGAGCCGGAAGATAATATTGTGGCAATTGGCAGCGGAGGAATGTATGCGCTTGCAGCGGCCAAAATGTTAAAAAAACACAGCAACTTATCCGCAAAAGAAATTGTTCAAGAAGCACTAAAAACAGCGGCTGAAATATGTATTTATACCAATGACAAAATTTCAATCGAAGAAATAGACAAATGAGGTTTTAAATTATGAATAACAATATGCACCAACTTACTCCTTCTCAAATTGTAAAAGAACTGGATAAATTTATAATCGGGCAGGACGAGGCTAAGCGCGCAGTTGCTATAGCTCTGCGTAATAGATGGCGTCGACAGCAGGTCGAAGAAAAGATGCGCGAAGAGATAATGCCAAATAACATTATTTTAATTGGACCTACGGGCGTAGGCAAAACCGAGATTGCACGTCGACTGGCAAAACTTGCAAATGCTCCTTTCGTTAAAGTGGAGGCTTCAAAATTCACGGAAGTTGGCTATGTAGGCAGGGACGTCGAATCGATGATACGCGACTTAACCGAAATTGCCGTCAATATGGTCAGAGCCGAGAAAACGGCAGTAGTGAGAGACAAAGCCGAAAAACTTGCAGAAGAAAGAATTCTCGATCAATTGATCCCGCCTTTGAAACGCTCTTCTAAAACCGACGACGAAAACTCAACCGATGAAATTCAAAACGAAAAAACCCGCGAATGGATGCGCGAGAAATTGCGTAATGGCGAACTCGACGAAAGGATGATCGAATTCGATATCACGGCTCCCGCTTTCGGTATGCAGGTTCTTGGACCAATGGGCATGGACGATATAACTTCAAACCTTCAGGATATGCTCAGCAATATGATTCCAAAAAAGAAAAAGAAAAGAAAAACTACAATTAAAGAGGCAAAGAAAATTCTCGCTCAAGAAGAAGCAGAAAAGTTAATCGATATGGAAGCAGTACAAAGAGAAGCCACGCAAAGGGTACAGGAATCCGGCATTGTATTCATAGACGAAATTGATAAGATAGCAGGAACAAAAAGTCAGCATGGGCCAGACGTATCGCGCGAAGGCGTCCAGAGGGATCTTTTGCCAATTGTAGAAGGTTCTACTGTAAACACAAAATATGGTCCCATAAAAACCGATCATATTCTCTTTATTGCATCTGGAGCATTTCACGTCTCTAAACCGTCCGACTTAATACCTGAACTTCAAGGTAGATTCCCAATACGTGTCGAATTGAAAAGTCTTACCGAAGAAGACTTTATTAAAATTCTTACACTGCCTGAAAACGCTCTATTAAAACAATATACAGCACTTTTACAAACAGAAGGGGTAAGCATTAAATTCAACGACGAAGCAATACGTGAAATTGCCCGAACGGCTGCTTTAGTAAACGAGCAGGTTGAAAATATCGGAGCTCGCAGACTTCATACAATCCTTACCACATTGCTGGAGGACATTTTATTCGAGGTTCCCGACAAAATGCCCGAAAGCACAATTGAGATAGACGGCGAAATGGTAAAGAAAAAATTAGAGAAAATCGTAACTAACAGGGATTTGAGTAAATATATTTTGTAACCAGCCCCGGCTGACAAATCGTCCGGTATCCTTTTATGAAATATAGAATTCTTCAAATATCGCTCTTAATTTTCTTGGTTGCCTGCCAGCCCGAATTGATTAATCTCGACAAGGCTAAAAAAGCTGTTGCAGAGTACTATGATTCGGGAAAATATGAAAAAGACTGCAGAAAGCTAATTGACAGGGCTATTGAATTTATTGAATCGGTAGAGCCTTTCGATAGCAATGCAGTAGTTTTTGATATCGACGAGACTGCCTTCGACAATTACCAGTATATCAAATCGATCGGATTCGGATATATTCTTGAAGAATGGAATAAATGGGTTAACAGCGCAGAAGCACCTCCGAATAAAGAAGTCAAAAGATTCTACAATTACCTTCGTTCGAAAAATATACGAATTATATTTCTTTCCGGAAGATATGAGGAAACTTACAAAGCCACCGTTGATAACTTACATTCAGCCGGTTATACTGAATACGATACTCTTATCATCAGGAAAAACCATCAAATCAACGAACTGGCTTCCAAATTCAAAAGCCGCGTAAGAAAAGAGCTTTCAGAAAAAGGTTATCGAATTATTGCAAATGTAGGCGACCAGCAAAGCGATTTCGAAGGCGGTTATACGGGTTATGTAGTCAGGCTTCCTAACTATCTTTATGAAGTGGATTAAAAAATCATTTGCCTGTAAAATTCAGTTTGATTTGAATAATTTCTGGAAGACTACCGGTTCTTACCGGCGGGCCCCATCCCCCTACTCCGCAAGAAACATAATAGTGTGTACTGCCTTTAGTTTTATAACCCCAGGGCAATTCATAAATTTTTTTCACAATATAGTTTAATGGCCAGAGCTGACCGTTGTGCGTATGTCCGGACAACTGTAAATCGACACCGTTATTTTGCGCTTCTTCGAGATTAAACGGTTGATGGTCCATCATTATAACAGGCATAGACTTATCAATATCAGCCATAATTTCTTGGAGACTTTTTCTGTTATATTCTGAAAAACGATTGATAGCTCTGTCTTCTCTTCCCACTACATAAAAACTATTGTCGATTAAAACATGACCGTCCCTGATGATTTTGATGTTATGATTGTTCAAATAATCGACCGCTTTATTTACTCCACCAATATATTCATGATTTCCAGTAATCCCATATACTCCATATTTTGCTCTAAGTTCAAGAAGTGCATTGCCAACGTTATCTCTTAATACAGGCTCTATGTCTTCATCAATAATATCACCTGCAAATAAAATTATATCTGGTTTCAACTTATTGATTTTATCGACTATTTTATAAGCAAATTTACTTCCATTGATTGTTCCCAGATGCAAGTCGGAAACCATTACAATATTAAGCGACTTAAGGTCACCTGCTTTTTTATTGATAATGAGGTTATACTTTCTTATTTGAATCATCCGCGTTGTAATAAATCCACCGACAACCATTATAACTACAAAGATGGATACAATCATAGCAACATATTGTTTTGTTTTAATTGGATTTTTTGATAGTACGCCTGGCAAAAATGGAACTGCCCAATTTATTAATCGAATTAGATCAATTATCAGCAAGGAAAGGAAAGTATAAAACATAATCGCAATCCAGAACGAACCAATCCACACTAAAAAATCACTCAGGTAAGATATCCAGTAATTTTCGATCACTCTTCCAATTATATAAGAGAGAACAAAAAACAACGATAGAATCAGAGCAATTCCTTTATACTGCTCCGGGATTACTGAAAGTAGTCTTTTTACAATATAGTAATTAATTAAGCCGTAAACGGCAAATACAATTCCGAAGAATAAAATCATTTGTGTCAACTTCATGACGTTATAAACCCGCTTGACAATAGATTAGTTCAAACATGTAAATTGTTAACAAGAGCTTTTTTATAAAGATCAATATATTTTTCGGCAGAACGACGCCAGGAATAATCCTGCATCATTCCGTTGGTTTGAATTTTATGCCAGACGTCCTTCAAATAATAATCGTGGATAGCACGTTGAACAGACTGCAGCATTGCATGGCCACTATAATCCCAGAAAGAATAACCGGTACCGATTTCTTTTCCCTGTGCGAGATACTCGTTCCAGTCAAGGACGGTATCTGCCAGTCCGCCAGTTTTTCTTACCACCGGCACAGTTCCATATTTCATCGAATAGATTTGATTTAGGCCGCACGGTTCGAATTTCGAAGGCATTAGAAATATATCCGCACCAGCTTCAATTAAATGAGCCAATTCGTTATTGTAACCGATGTAGACAGCCATTTTTTCTCGATATTTTCCTGCCAGATAATAAAACATGTCTTCGTATTTTTTTTCACCGCTACCGAGTACTATCCACCTGACATCCAAACTCATCAGGTCATTGATAACGTATGCCATGATATCGAATCCCTTCTGGTCTACCATACGGGAAATCATTCCAATCAAAGGTCTGTCATCCACGGGTAACATAAAATGCTCAAGCAAATATGCTTTGTTCTTCTTTTTGTCATCCAGATTTTCAATTGAATAATTGTACGGTATATATTTATCGGTTTGAGGATTCCAGATGCTATAATCAACCCCGTTTAATATACCATAAAAGTCATTTATTCTATGCTTAAGATATTCATGCATTCCTTCCCCGTATTCTGGAGTAAGGAGTTCGCGGGCATAATTTTCGCTTACGGTATTAATTACATTGGCAGTATAAATTGCAGTCTTCAGGAAATTAACTCCCCCCTGGTATTCGCCAATTCCTCCGTGAAGATAATATTGATCTTTTATTTCGGCTTTTGCAAAAGATGATTTAGAAAAGCGTCCCTGATATGCTACATTATGAATTGTAAAAACTGTAGCTGTATTATGAAATAATCTGTCCCATCCATAATTATCTTTTAAGAGCAACGGTATAAGAGCTGTTTGCCAGTCGTTGCAATGAATAATATCTGGAGCCCATTGAAGTCTCTGCAAAATTTCGATAACGCCTTTCATAAAAAGAATAAAGCGCTCGTCTTCGTCGGGGTCATTTGTATAAAGTCGGAACCTGTGAAAGTAATGAGGGCAGTCGACAAAGTAGACTTCCACATTCGAATATTTATCTGGTTTATTATTCGGCAGAATGGCGGTATGAACGTGAACTGGAACAACTCTACCTGCAACTCGCACGGGTATTTCACCTATATCCCACCTGTATTTCAAACCATGTTCGAGCTCGCCGAAAGTATTATATTTGGGCATGAACACTTTAACTTCATTTCCAAGAGAAGAAAGCTCCAGCGGGAGTGAACCCGAAACATCTGCCAAACCGCCTGTCTTTGCGTACGGGTAAACCTCGCTCGATACGAAAGCAATTTTTAAAGGTCTGGATGTCTGCATTAATATCCTGAAACGAAAAAATATAATTACAAAAATAAAGATTTATTATATCATTTCTGCGAAATTAATTAGAAAAGGGAGAGTGACAGGAGCGCAGGTAAAACTTGCAATCATAATCTGCGCTCCATAGAAACTTGTAGTTATTAATGACTTGCTTTTTGATTCAATCTCATCTGATGAGCCAGTTCTTTAATTTCCGAGAGGTCGCGCTGCATTTCGCTCCAGCCATACCAGAGCGCATAATCTGGATTATTATGGAATGTTCCCTGGAAAGTTCTCATTCTGTGTTCGAGGAACATAACGAATAACTTTTGTTCAATGACCGTCGGGGCATCGTGGAATGTTAATAACATCGGATAAGCGGCAGGGTAATTATCATTTTTTTTGATAATGCCTTCTTTATAGAGATCGGCTACAATTTTAATTGCTTCTGCCATTAATCTATCGGCATTTTTAATCATCTCGTCGCCTTTTTTGAGTTCTGTTCTAACATAATTTTCCGAATGGCATTTCGAGCAAATATTGATCATTTTATCCCGTTCTTTCTGCCAGTCTTCTTGAGTCAATCTTGCCACATCGGCAGCTTTAACCACGTCGAGCAGTTGAGTCGGCTTCCCGTCTGGGTCGAGAACTCCGAGCGCTTTTAGAATTGTCGTACGATCTTCAGCCCATTGTTTGTCTTCAGGCATCGGAAGACGTACAGCAAGAAATCCCCATGCAGTTCTCACTTCATGATTTCCATCTGGCATATGACACGTCTGGCATGTTGGAGCGGCACTGTTTTCGGCCAGTACATTGTTTTGCTTCAGGAGATAACGAACTCCATGTTTCGAACCAGAATACATTTCCCACTGAGGATGGTCGAATCCTTGATGACAGGTTTGACAGGCCTGCGGCTGCAGAGCTTCCTTTTTGCTGAATGTGTGGCGTGTATGGCAAACGTCACACGACGCGTGTCCAAATACCGAACCATCAGCTTTTAATTTTTTCATTTCCTCTTCGGACTTTATACCAACTTTATGACAACCTCCGCAACCTTTGAGACCTTCCATCAGGGACATCGGTTGCATATGTGCTGTGGGCATAGCTTTCATTGCAGCCCACGCTACTGAGTGTTTCCCTTTTTTAAATTGGCTTACCTGAGTATCGTGACACATTGCACAGGTTTCTGGTGTGGGTAGTTTTACTTTTGCAATATCTCCGGCCGACATATGTTCGTCGCCGTGGCAGACCGAACAATCGATATCATTTTCTGCATGCTTACTGAGTTGCCAATCGGAAACTATATTTGGAGTTTCCTTATAATGGCACTCGATACATTTGCTTTGTTGACTGTAAATATTGATTGCACCAAAGAGAAGCAACCCTGAAATTAGTAAAATGTTTTTTTTCATTAACGAATCTCCTGGCTGTGATTAATTTATTATTTATATGTGACTGGATTTATTTTTTACCAATAAATGTATACCAAGTAGTTTCGTTCTTTTTTTCGCTGTAAGTTTTATAGCCTTTTTCTTCTACAATTTTTATTAAAGGTGCGGGTAAAAACGGAGTAATCAACAAATAGATTTCTCCATCTTTCAGGCTCATAATTTCTTTTGTGACTTTTGCAGCGGGGTGCAATCCATTTTCAATGTCGAGCGAAGCATCGTATTCGATTACAATTTTGCCGCTATCTACCCAATCGGGTTTTACTGCTTTCTCTGTAGAATCCTGTTCAACTTGAATCTGCTCCATATTAACAGCTTCTCTCAATTTATTGATTAAAATCGAGACGGGCACTCCTGCAATTTGTGCCGCTTGTTTTAAAGTGGCTACTTTCGCCACAGTTTTTCTGAGAACGGGATTTTTCAGTTTATTGAATACCGGCGCAATTTCTATCAATTTATCTTCAATTTCAGGATAGTCCCGGAGCAGGTCGCCTACAATCGTATTCGGTGTTATGTCGCATTTTTCAGTTGTCATATTGCAAAATTCTCCTTTCACCTTCAAGTTTTTTGTATTCGTTAATATCCTGAGTTACTTCGAGAGTACCGAGATATTCACCTTTTGAATTTCTTACGGCATAATAAGCAATATGCACATATTGTCCATGAAAATTAATCCAGAATTTAGCTGAATTTTGTTTGCCTGATTTAAAATCATCCAGTATTTTATTGACGATATGAACGCTCGACGGTGGATGACAGTATTGAACCTGCCTACCCAAGACAGCTTTGGGTCTTTGAAAAATGCGATTACCACCGTGCGAAAAGAATTTAACTTTATCATCTTTATCCACAAAAGTAAGATCGAGCGGAATTGTATTCAGAATTCCTTCGAGTTCTTCCTGACTGAGTGAACCGTTTTCGAATTTAACTTTGTCATTTTTTATTTCTTCTATATTATCAATTTCAAATTCGGGCTTCCAGACACCTTCCGGAGAATAGAGGCAATAGCCTATCTCATCGAGCTGCGAAGCAATTTCGTACCACTCAATGTCATTCAAAGAATCAACACACATCGGGAAAAGAATATTCTCTTCTTTATAAATCATTTCTTCGATAGCTTTAACGGTCGGTTCCAGCATTAAATCGATAAAGCCGGACACTACTTCAGCCGTAGCTTCATGTTCATTTTCAAAGAGGGGAAAACAGGATTTCAGGAAAGTTCTTACTTCGTCGTGTTTTCCCCACATAACCATCGGAGGTCCAGTTATTTCGTGCTTTTCCAAAAAGGGGAAAAGAAGATTTTCTTTTTTGAGATAATGTTTTTCGATATCCATCAATAAATTGAATTCCTCGTGTAATGCTTTCAATAGGTCACTGGCGTTTTCATTCTTATCTCGTTGTCGCGTTTCGTAAAACAGGTGCCTTATCCTGTCGATTACCTTTTCCACCTCTCTGTTTTCTTTCATGAAAATGTCAATTGGGTGATACTGCGGAATTGGTTTGGAAAACCGTGCCTGAAGATTCCCTTTAAGAGCTTCGGTGTGCAGATCGCAAAATTTCAATATTTCCTCGCGCTCCATTCCTTCTTTAATAAGCTCTTCTTCGGCCTGGACAACTTCTCCGTAAGGAACCGAACCAAGTTTTTCGACCAATTTACTTTTTGTTTCCTCTACCGAATTCCCTTGATGTATTTCTCTTATAAGATGTTTCAGTTCTTCAACTCTGTTTTTGCTGTTATTTATTAATTCGCTCATATAGTTTCCCTTTCATTTACATTAACTTTTTTTAATACTTCTCCTTTCGTACTGACAATTACAATACTAACCGGGATTCGTCTGCTTGAAAATTCGACCGCCTGCTTAGCGATTTTCACCAATCCGCTGCAGCAAGGCACTTCCATAATCAAGACGGTTATTGATTTTATATTGGCTTTTTCAATCATTGTAATCAGCTTATCGAGATAGACCTGTTTATTCGAATCAAGCTTGGGACAAGCTATTGCAAGGCTCCTGTTTTTCAAAAAACTGTTGTGAAAATCGCCAAGAGCATACCCGCAGCAATCGGCCGAAAGGAGTAAATCCGTATTAACGAAACAGGGCGCCAGAGGCGATACAAGATGCATCTGAATAGGCCATTGATTCAACACCTGGTCGTCCGGTTTTTCTTTCGGCATATCTTCGGAATGTTTGCTGATATTCGGAATTTCTATTCCCATTTCGTTAAGATATTGGACGGCTTCACTAATATAGTCATATTGACCGTGTTCTTTGAGATGAATAAGATGTGCCTTGATCACATCTGAGCCGCCACGTATAATGTAATCCATCACCTTTCTCTCGTCGTAAGGTTCGGCTTCTCTTTTTTCAATAGTGAGAGCGCCGGTGGGGCAGCGTCCGATACACGCGCCTAGACCGTCGCAAAACAAGTCGCTTATCAACCGCGCCTTGCCGTTAATTATCTGCAATGCTCCTTCGCGACACTCAGGCACACACTTCCCACATCCATCACAAAGTTCTTCGTTGATTGTTATAATGTCCCGCATCATATTAAAACAGATTATTTATTCCGATTATAAATTAACAAAATTTATTTTTTCTCTGCAAATGAAAAATTGAATTTGTCTAAAAATCTTTTTTTATGAATCTTTTCAATCCGAGCAGCAGGGGAAAAATCGACCAGACGATCATATCGGTAAGTGCAACCATCAATCCTAAACCCGAGCCGAAAAACTTATTAAAAATCGCTCCGGTATAGCCCATTAAAGCCGAGACATCCAGTTGCAACATAAGCATCAACCTACCTATATCAATCGGATTTAAGAGCGATATGATCGCTGATGGCTTTTCTACTGGATAATTTCTAAACATAAACAATAGTATCATGAGAACGCCGTCGAATAATATTGCAAATGCTAACCATAAGAAGATAGAGACACCCAATCCCAGAAGCCGATTTTCAATAAAAGTAGATATAAAAAAGGCTAAGGATGTAAAAATTAGTATATTGAAAATACCAAGCGCAATAATTGCAAATAAATAATCCATCGTCTCTTTGTGAAATGGACAATAAAAAACAAGAGGCAAAGCAACGCCAACCGTCAAGCTGATGATCTGAGCGAAAGTAACTCCAAAATACAATCCTAAAAACAGAGTTTGCCTTTTGATAGGCTGAGAGAGCATAAAAATAATATACTCCCGATTATTGTACATATAAATAGTACCGTATACAATCGATATGAAAGGCACTATAAACAGAAATATATTTCCGACGCTCAGAATAAATTTATGTCCGGTTCCGCTAAAATAAACCAATCCGTATGTGGAGGACATAAAGAACAGTGTATAAATTATCAGCCACTTGCTTCTGAGTATGTCGTTAAACTGATATTTGACCACTTTGATTGTCAGCATACAGATTTTCCTTCATAATGCTAATAATTTTTTCTTCAAGGTCGATTCCATTATTGGAAATAATATCGTTGATAATTCCGGAAAGAACGATTTTCCCGTTAACAAGGAGCACAATCTCCCGTGCCAGTTCCTGCAGATCTTTGAGAATATGCGAGGTAAAGATAATCGTCTTTCCCAGTTTATTTTCTTTTAATATTTTGTTTTTGAGAATAGAACTTGCATACGGGTCGAGACCGGCCGTAGGTTCGTCAAGTATTAAAATTTCCGGGTTGAACGCAAATGCTATAGCAGCGTTTACTTTTTGTTTTGTTCCTCCGGAAAGATGTTTCAATTTTTTGTTGAATTCTCTATAAAGGTTGTACGATTCTATTAATTCGCTATCGGCAAAATTTTTAACGGACCGAATTTCCGCTATCATATCAAAAATCTCTTTTATACTGAGATTGTCTGGGAAATTGGCTGTTTGAGGCATATAGCCGATCGAATTTCGGTACTCTGAATGTCCGTTTAACTTAATTCCGTTAACAACAACGTTGCCGGCAGAAGGTTTTACTAATCCCAAAATAATTTTAATCAGAGTAGACTTACCCGAGGCATTAGGACCTACAAGGTAAGTCATGCTTCCTTTTTCAATCTTTAGATTAACTTGTTCAAGTGCCTTTATATTACCGAAATTTTTAGAAACTGAATCAATCAATATCATAATATTTTTTCATCCTTGGCGATTTATCCTGGAGTTCTGCCGGAGTTAGCACAGGAAAAATTTTTTCCGATAAATCGAGCAGTTTAACAAATAGACTATGTAATAATATCAATGTTGTGGGGTTTTTTACTACAATGTATGAAAAAAGATTAACCGGTCTGTACGGTACATCTCCGTAACCGTCTTTATTCAAGTCGTACCCATCATACCTATTCCAATAATTAGCTACAAAAACATTATAATTACGAACGCTGTTTGTAGAGACATCAAAAGTATTGTCGATGAAATTATTTAATTCAAAAACGTTCCCCATCGAATTTGCCATCAACTTGATTGCCCACCCGTTTTTCGAAAATAAATTCTTCGTTGCTTTTACTCGGCTGCACGATTCATAATAGATTGCGCATGTATTACCGATAAATTTATTATTCCTAATCTCACTGTCATATATTTCCTTAAGCAGCAAACCATATGAGGCAGCACCCCAATTATCGACAAATTCATTTTTTTCCATTTTTACTTTCCTGGTGAACATTACAGCCACACCGGCTCGATTATTCATAAATTTATTTTTTGTATAGACGCAACTGTCGGAAAACATGAAGTGGAGTCCGTATCTCAAATTGTTCCTGCTTATGTTGTTTTCTACACGGCTGTTACGCACGAATTCAAAATAAATTCCGTCCCTGTGTCCTTCTATTAAATTGTTTTCAATAACAATATCCTTACAGTACCACAAGTGAATACCGTTTGCAGAGTGAGTTTGGCTTTTATTAGACGATATAATAACATTGTTTTTTATTCTGCAATGGCTTGAACGCGCCAGGTAAATGGCAAAAAAATTGTCGGTAAATTTATTGTTTTCAATTATGCAGTTAGATGCGCTGTCGATTCGAATAGCCGCATTGTCATGAATAAAACTTACGCCAGCATTTCTAAATTCCAAATTTTTCACTACAACGCCATGTGCAGTTATATTCATGATTTCATATTTTCCTTCGCCGGAGAGGACAGGGAAGTCTTCACCCAGCAGTGATATTTTCTTGTCGACGACTATTACGCCTTCTTTATAAACGCCTTTTGTTACAAAAACAGTATCGAAATTGTTTGCATATTTCAAAGCGTCGGAAATTTTTTTAAATTTTTCATTGCTACCTACCTTTAATACTCTTCCGAAAGATTGACCCGGGGATATTAATACAATCAGCAGAAAAACTATTTTAAAACCATTCATCTTTGACATATTTTTTTATTCTTTCCCAATTGACAATTTCTTCGGCGCCATATTCAATCCCTGTATTTTTTACCGAATCGCTTTCAAAAGCGGCAATGCCGAGTCCCATTGGGCTCTTAATGCCGTCGCTAATTACAAAAAGGGCTTGGCTAACTTCTATAAGATTTCCCGGCTTTTTATAATTTGTAACCCAGGCAGAATGATACTTTCCGTCATTGGAAATGATATATGCCGCCAGACATTCCGAAGAGTCGAAATAATATTTTTTCCCTGATTCAGTAATCAGTTCCGCACCAAATTTCGGGTCGGAAACTGTCATTTGACAATAAGCGCAATCGATATTACCATAATCAATCGCTTCGGGCGATTTACTGCATCCGCCGATTAACATTAAAACTATCAGAGTTAAATCAACTATTATTTCTTTTTTCATATATCAAAGCTCCTATAAAACCCAATAAGGACAATCCAATTATATAACTTCCGGTATCGGGAAGAGAAGTTGTTTTCATATTAAGAAGCTGTTTTGTTCCGATTAACGGAGGTTGGTATGTCATACCAGGAACTTTAATTGGTGCTTCCGGATTAAGATTATGCCCGTAGTCGTATTCCCACTTATAAAAGTCGTATAAACCAATCAAAAGGACTGACGCCATCAAAAATACATACAGATAAATCATAATTTTCCTGCGTATTAAAAAAGCCGCTATTCCGAAAGCGATAAAAAATACTATGATAAAAGGCATAATTTTTAATTCGGGGATCGAATCTGGTTCGATAATTTTCATACCGATGTAATGATTTAATTTATTGATGTTATCGAGGTCAAAATCATTTAATCCAGTAATTTTGTCCACCCAGATTCTAAGTCCGATTCCTTCCGGGTACTGAGGCGCATTCAAATCAATTTTCCATATCGGCACATAATATGTAGCAATTAACAACAATGTTGATATTAATAATATGTATTGTGATTTCTTTGATATCATCTTTCCACCAATTAAGAATGCGGGCTGATATTTCAGAGTCAGCCCGCCTAAATACTTTAATTATAGATTAACTTAGTATTGCTTCCCGCGCCCGAAACTCTAATATACCCCTGCATTTCCTGGTGAAGAGCCGAGCAAAAATCGGTGCAATAAAAGGGATATATGCCTGCTTGTCTGGGATTCCATACGATTGTTTTTGTTTGACCGGGCATAATCAACAGTTCTGAGTTGTTCAGTCCTTTCACTGCGAAACCATGCGGTATGTCCCAGTCCTGTTCAAGATTTGTGATGTGGAAATAAACTTTATCACCAACCCTGACACCTTCTATATTATCCGGCTTAAAATGAGTTCTTGTAGCGGTCATATAAATATGAACTTCATTTCCCTTTCTTTCCACTCTGGCTTCTTTTTCATTCGCCGTTTTATTGGGATGGGAATTTTTCTCGAGTTCATAAATTTTCTTGTTTTTCTCCACTAAAATATCAGCAGGTATTGCCTGGGCATAATGCGGTTCACCGACAGTTGGGAAATCGAGCAGAAGTTCCATTTTATCTCCTGAAATATCGATTAATTGAGCTGACTAGCACAGTTCAGGACCTGTGGGCAGGTATCTGTCTTTAGTAATTTTGTTCAAAGCCACGACGTATTTACCCCACGGTTTCTTGCTATCTCCTCCCGGAATCATAAGATGACCGATCGAGTAATAAGTCGGAATTCTGTCAACTACTTCCCAGGTACCGAGTTTCCACTTAACGATTTCAGAAGAAATAAATGCTGAAGTATAAGCGTAGCCTTTTCCGTCGAACTCAGTATGGAGCGGTCCTAATCCCGGGTTTTCCACCTCTCCGGCAACAACCGATTCATATTTAAGAATCGGTATACCGTCAATTTCGCCATCGAACTCTTTATTTTTTATTGCTTCAAGCATTTTCGAAAATGAATGAACAGGAATTACGGTTGCAAGTTTGCCTCCTGCAACGATATATTCGCCACTCGGATCAACGTCAACGCCATGCGGCGATTTAGGTGTGGGCAAGTAATAAATGAGATCAGGACAATCTTTGGGATTCAGAACATATACGCTCGATTTTTTCTCCGAAAAAGCATGCTGTTTCTCTTCATCGAAATAGTTATGGTAGTACTCCGTACTAACTTTTTGAGCTTTCCCTTCTGCAAGATATTTTTCCGCAAGTTTCCAATTTACAGCGGCAATAAAGTCCTTGTCGTTTTGCGAAGCGTTTATTTCAAGAAGTGTATTTGCCTGCTCGCTATTATATGAAGTAAAAAAAGCCCATCCGTGAGAAGGACCTTTGCCAGCATGCGCAAGGTCATAATCAAAACCGGGGACGAGAATCTGAAATGCAATATCCATATTACCTTTTTCGGGGTCGACTTTAATAAAAGAAAGTGTCCCTTTAAAGTTTTCTTTGTACGTATTGATAGCCACATCTCTATTTGGAACTGGAACGCTAAAGCGCGTAGAGGCAATTAGATACTCTGTATTTTCAGTAACGAATGGCGACCCATGATTTCCGGCAGAATTGGGAATTTCGATAATTTCCGACGTTTCAAAAGACGACAGATCTATTCTTGCCACTCTGGTCGTATTGTTAGCGTTAATAAAAATCCATCTGCCGTCGGGAACGCCGTTTGTTTGAGATAATTCTGGATGATGTGCATCGTCCCAGGGAATAAAACCGTATGAAGTCATTAGCATTGGTTTTGTTTCTTCAGAAAATCCGTATCCGGTTTCAGGATTCTGCGAAAAAACGCTTATAATCTTAAAAAGTCTGCCAGAAGGTAATCCATAAACAGACAATTGTCCGTTAAATCCCCCCGACATAAAAGCATAAAATTCGTCATATTTTCCCGGCGCAACATAAACTTTCGAAGCCGCCCCGTCAAAATCGCCTCCCTTATTCGAGGGGGTACAATTGTTAAGAACAACTGCTATTATAATCATTAAAAGAAAAAAGGATAATTTTTTTTGTGATTTCATAGCTCTCTCCTATGAATTAATTTGAAACGGAGCGTAGATATTCAAGAATCTTTCTTGCATCTTCTTGGGTTACATTCTGGAACGTCATCTGAGTCGCATACAACCCAAGTAGCTTCTTAGCTTCGGGATGTTTCTGCGTCATTTCAGTTGGATTTAGGATCATATTCATTATATATTCCGGTGAGCGCCTTTGGGTAACATCTCCCAAGGCTGGACCTGTATATCGCTCGTTTAATTTATGACACTGAGTACATTTTGCTTCAAATATTTCCTTTCCGCTTTCTGCCATTATCTGATTGATTTGCTCTGGTATATTGATTTTTTCCTTAATTGGACCGATACCGTTTTCGTATTCAAAGACCGTCAGCCCAAATTTTGCGGCCAGTTTTTCGTTCACATTTCTATTTGTCTTGTCGCCTTCTTCTGAGCTGCAATATGTAAAAACCAATAAAAAATACATTATGAATGCAAAAATCATTTTTTTTCATTTTTTACTCCTTGTTTATTATTGAATTTTCCAGTTCAATGGCTCTGGTGAATAAAATATTATTTTCCAGATGAACATGAATGTGTAAATCTTTTTCAAACTCTTTTAATTTTTCATAAAGAAGAGAAAAAGTAACGCACGCATCTTTTGGCAGGTTATAGCCACTCGTTGTGGTAGCGATATTTTCAATTATGTTACCTGCGTTGTCATGCTCGCGAATCATTTGAGAGATTGGATTTTTTATCGTACCGTAACCTTTTGTTTTCGGTTTTTCACCCGCTTTTTTTGTATTCACTAAGTAACGTATAAGAGGAAATAATACTCGCTCCTCTTTAAGCAGATGGCTCATTAGTTCTTTCGAGAGTTCAGCAAACAGATTGTTTATAATTTCAAGAAACGGGTATTTGCCACCATGTGCATTTATTACTTTTAATAGCAAACTTTCAATTTCAGGCACTGACGATCGTATATAGTTATGATGTTTATTTACAATAACCTCGCAAAGTGTGTCGAGTTCAAGATCATTATAGTTATCAGATTGCTGCGTTTTTTTATTAACATAATTTTTTAATTCATGAAGAAAAGCGTTATGGTCAATTTTCTTTTCATCCAAAGCATCTTTTAATAGTTTACTGCCACCACAACAATAATCAATCGAATATTTTTCAAAAAGATCGGCAACTTGAATATTTTCTTTTACAATATCTCCGACAGGGGAATCTAATAGTTTATTTATCATAAAGCCTCCTTAATTAAGTATATTGTGTCCGATTATAAAATAAAAAATTTTATTTACTCACTTCGTTACCGCTTATCGAATAGTTTCTCAATGCTTCGTTAAACTCTTTTAAAAAAGTTTTCCAATTGTTACAAAAAGGACAAATATTACGTTTGCAGGTGTCTTTCATTTCAAAGATACAATCGCTTATATTTTCATCATAACCGAGCACTCGAAAAACCCTTTCAAAGCTTAATTCTGAAGGATTTACAGCTAGATAAAACCCCCCGCCCTTACCTTTTTTTGAATTTAATATTCCCTCGTGAGCCAGGCTCTGCATTATTTTTGAAATGAATTCTTTGGGGATATTAAGTCTTTTTGCTATTTCCTTCGCCGTATACAATATATTTTCCCCAGTTTCTGTAAAAAAGAACAACACTTTAATTCCGTATTTTATTTTATTGTTTAATAACATTTTAATCAGATTATTAATTCTGTTTAAATATATTCACTTATTTTCTTTATGTCAAGGATAAAATATCTATTTTATTATGATTTAATTTGACTATTCCTGATACAAACTATAATTTTATTATCGGAATTTATAGTCTGTTTACATATTGAAAGGCTCCCAATGAAAGGAAAAAATAAAATAATACGGAACACCGAAAAAGCAATTCAAAAATATAGATTTGCCATTCAAGCACTCTTTGCACTACTATGCATCTGGATCGGAATTGAGTTTACATTATTCGTAAAGTCTCTCGAATATGGCAATCCAGATCTCGTGTCGTATCGACCTCCTGGAGTTGAGGGCTTTCTTCCAATTAGTGCTTTAATGAGTGTTTATTATTTTTTCGTAACAGGTGAAATTCATCCTGCACACCCTGCTGGATTTTTTATATTTCTTGCCATTGTTGGAGTCTCATTAATTGCCGGTAAATCATTTTGCAGCTGGCTTTGCCCGATTGGTTTCCTTTCTGAGACAATCGGAGAATTTGGCGAAAAAATATGGTACAAATTATTCAAAAGACGCATTAAATTACCAAAATTCATCGACTACCCTCTTCGTTCACTAAAATATCTACTACTCGGCTTTTTTGTTTATGCCATCTTTTTTTCTATGACTATCACTGCACTCAAGTCGTTTCTCGACAGCCCTTACAATCTTATGGCCGACGTAAAAATGTACTACTTCTTCGCCCATATAAGTAGATTCTCGTTAATCGTAATTGCTCTTTTGTTTATACTATCGATATTTATAAGGAATTTCTGGTGCAGATATCTCTGTCCTTATGGAGCCTTGCTAGGGTTAGTTTCATTCTTGAGCCCTCTTAAAATAAAAAGAGAAGCCAAAAGTTGTATCGATTGTGGATTATGCGCAAAAGCATGTCCTTCTTTTATTAAAGTCGACAAGGTTGATACTGTCCGTTCGGATGAATGTTCGATGTGCATGAATTGCATAGACGCATGTCCAGTTGCGGACACTTTGTTTGTAGAAACAAAAATAGTTAACAAAAAAATTTCTAAAAAATTAGTGGTAATAGCCATTATTAGTACATATATTGCCATTACTGGAATTGGATTTCTTACTGGGCACTGGAAAAATAATATTTCTCGAAAGGAATATATTATTCTTCACGAACAAATCGAAAATTTAGGTCACCCTACAAGTACTGCAGACATTGAAAAACTAAATAAAGAATCAGAAAGTGGAGCAGATAAATGAACGCCGAAAGAAAGTCGTTTTTTAAAAAAATTATCGAGATATTGAGTCCACCAGACAGTTGGAAGTTTCCGGTAATTTTATTACTTGGTATACTGACAGGGCTTGGTTTTCATATTCTTTATGTTTCCAACGCGATATCATATTTATCTGACGACCCAAAAGTATGTGTCAATTGCCACGTTATGAATCCCGAATATGCTACCTGGCAAAGAGGAAGTCACGCAAGGGTTGCGACGTGCAACGATTGTCATGTGCCTCAAGAAAATATTTTTGAAAAACTCTGGTTCAAAGCAAACGACGGTTTACGACATGCTACAATTTTTACTCTTAGAATGGAACCACAGGTTATTCAAATAAAAGAAGCGGGTAAAAATGCCGTTCAGGAAAATTGTATTCGGTGTCATACTAATCAAATTCATCCAATTGCCCTGAGAGCTATCAATAACCGAAGCGTTGCCGACCAGACAGAGCGATACTGTTGGGAATGCCATCGGGAAACTCCTCATGGCAAGATACACAGCCTTTCGTCTACACCTTATGCGCGCGTACCAAAATTAAAACCTGTCGCCGAATGGATTTTTAATGAAAAAGAAATTATAAAATAAAAACGGGGAACAAAATGAGACCAATTCAGGAAATAATCAAAGCAAAACCATGGGTAGCATGGTTAATCTTTTTTGCAACCGTTGTTGTAGTATTTTTTATTGGACTTTTTGCTTCTTCTATAATCGAAAGGAGAAGCGAATCGTTCACTCTGCAAGTAGTAAAGCCGATAGCGGAGTGGGAGCCCCGCAATGAAGTATGGGGAGAAAATTACCCACGTGAATATGAAACTTATCTAAAGACACTCGATACAAATTTTGCCAGCAAATACGCCGGATCCGTTACGCGCGATTATCTCGAATTATCACCCGAGCTTGTAATTATGTGGGCGGGTTATAGTTTCTCAAAAGATTATGAAACTCCAAGAGGACATGCCTACGCAATTAAAGATATTCGCAATACATTGCGTACCGGCGGTAATAAAGTCAGTCCGATGCCCTCGACTTGCTGGACATGTAAAAGTACTGATGTACCGCGTGTTATGGCAAGAGATGGAGTTGCCGAGTTTTATAAAGGGAGCTGGATCGAAAAAGGACATGAATTCGTAAATCCAATTGGTTGCCAGGATTGCCACGATCCAAAAACTATGGATTTAAGAATTACAAGACCAGCTCTTATCGAAGCTTTCCAACGCCAGGGCAAAGACATCAAAAGCTTTAGTCACAACGAGATGCGTTCGCTTGTGTGCGCTCAATGTCATGTTGAATACTATTTTGACAAAACAAAAGTGGAAGGCGCACAGTATCTGACATTTCCGTGGGATAAAGGATTCAGTGTGGACGATATGGAAAAATACTATGATGAAATCGAATTTTCCGACTGGACACATGCACTTAGTAAGGCACCGATGTTGAAAGCACAACACCCCGATTACGAGCTTTATATGACAGGTATTCATGCCGAAAGAGGTGTTTCATGCGCCGATTGCCATATGCCTTACAAAACCGAAGGAGGAGTTAAATTTACAGACCACCACATTCAAAGTCCTTTAAACAATGTGGAAAATTCCTGTCAGGTATGCCACAGGGAAAAAACCGAAAGTTTGATTAAAAATGTTTACGACCGCCAGGACAGAATTCACGAATTAAGAAGATATGCCGAGAAAGCCCTTGCAGCTGCACACATTGAGGCTAAAATTGCATGGGATAACGGAGCAACCGAATCGGAAATGAAGAAGGCTCTCAAACTTATCAGGCACGCACAATGGAGATGGGACTGGACTGCAGCTGCAAACGCAATGGGTTTCCATTCGCCTGTTGAAGCACTAAGAGTTCTTGGGACTGCAATTCAAAAAGCCGAAGAAGCTCGCAGAGAAATTGCTGCTGTTCTGATTAAACACGGCGTGAACTATCCGGTTGAATTACCCGACATCTCAACAAAAGAAAAAGCACAAAAATATATCGGTCTCGACATCAATGCACTCGAAGCAGACAAAAAAGAATTTCTGAAAACCACAGCAGTTAAGTGGGATAGCGAAGCTAAAAAACGACAGGGAACTTTAAAGAAATACTAATTTATGAAGAGCGGACTTATCCGCTCTTTTATCAATTCATCAAAATTGAGGAGCATTAACATGAAAAAAATTCTATCACTACTTCTTGCGCTTCCTATCATCCTAAATGCTCAAAGTATTTACAAACTCGATTTCCAGTTACGTCCACGCTTTGAAATTGACAACAAAGATTTCAATTCGTCTACAAATCCAAATACTTTTACAGCATTGAGAACGCGACTTGGACTGAAATTCAATGTTTCCAAGGACATGAGTGCTTACATTCAATTGCAAGACTCCAGAATTTTTGGAGAAGAAATCTCAACATTGAGTAATTCAAACAATCTTGATCTTCACCAAGCTTATTTCAAAATTAATAACTTTTTCGATTTACCGGTTGACATTAAAGTCGGCAGAATGGAATTAAAATATGGCTCGGAAAGATTTTTAGGACCTGTCGACTGGCATAATGTTGGTCGTTCGTTTGACGGCGGCGTATTAACCTTCAAAAGCTCTCTACTTAATGCAGATTTAATAGCTGTAAGAGAGTTCGAGAAATTCAACGTAGGCGACTCTCTTGATCAGAATATTTATGCATTGATGACCGATTTGTTTCTTTTCGAATCGTACAAAATTCAACCCTTTGTGATCTGGCAGAGAGTTAATCCAACAAATTATCTCGACAGGGCAACTCTTGGATTCTATATTGCTGGTAACCTGAAAAATTTTCAACATGAAATTGATTTCGGATTCCAGACAGGCTCTGCACTTGTAAACGGCAGAGAACAAGATCTTAATGCGATGACTTTTTCGATCAACACGAATTATAATTTTAGTCATTCATTAAAACCATCTCTCGGATTTCAATTAGACTATGCAAGTGGAGACGACAATCCTCTCGACAACGAATACAAAGCGTATACCTCAGTCTATCCAACCGGACATAAATTTTTCGGTTTCATGGACTACTTTGTCAACCTGAACAACGATACATATAATCTTGGAATACTTGATATAGCAGTTAAATGTAGCATCCAACCAATAAGGGCTCTAAGCATTGCCTTTAATTACCACATTTTTCGCTCTGTCGAAGATTATGTTTATTCGGGCGGGACTTCCAACGAATTCGGTTCTGAAGCAGATTTGACGTTTAATTATAAATACAATGAATATGTCGATTTTCAGGCAGGTGCTTCTCTGTTTAATCCTAGCAAGATATTCGAAAGATTGCGTGGCAATGATTTATCTTCGTGGTATTATCTAATGGCTACTGTTAATTTATAATTTCATTTTTAAGACCGCCGGAATGTTCACTTCAACCCGGCGGATTGATTTACAGTTTTTTTAATCCAATCTTTTATCATCTCAAGCGCGGGCATATAAATTGTCTCTTCTATAGAACCATATTCAAGTGGCAGACCAGTTATCGATTTTTGAAAAAGATGATTCAAATCGTCGCACACGACGGTTTTAAATTGTTTATTGCCAGCAGCTTCCAGCGCTTTTATTAGTGCCGTCATATTTTCTCTTGCAGGAACTTGAAGGTCTTTACTGCCCCAAAGTGCAAGAATAGGAATCTTTACATTTTCAAGTGCCCACGCTGGATCGTATTTTAAGAAAAACCTGAACCAGGGACTCAAATAGTTCTTTGCTTTTCGATCAAATTCGTCGAAACTGTATTCGGGTTTCTTTTTCACCTCTTCCGGCAACGCTTCAATCTCTTTCTGGTATAATTCCTTCAATTTATTGTAAACAACTAAGCTGTCTGAGTTATTAGTAATAATTTCAAAAACAATTTTCATTTCTGAAACTGTGCGGGAAATTGTAAGACTGTCGATACCCTGGGTTTTCATTATTAATTCAGTTTGAAGCGGAATCAAATCCTTACCCGGAATTCCAGGAGGAGCGAGCAGCACAAGAAATTTGACATCATCAGAAGAAGCAGCAACCATTGGAGCAATTAAACCTCCTTCGCTGTGACCAACCAATCCGATCTTTTCGTGGTCAATTTCGTTCCTTGTTTTGAGATATTCGACTGCAGCAACTGCATCTTTCATAAAATCTTCAGTTGTAGCTGTGTAAAAATTACCACCGGATTTATTCACGCCGCGATCGTCATATCTCAATGCTGCAATACCATTTCGTGTAAGATAATCGGCAATAATTAAAAAAGGTTTATGACTGAAAATTGTTTCGTCTCTGTCCTGCGGTCCGGAACCGGAAATTAAAACAATCGCAGGGAATTTACCTTTTCCGGAAGGCAATGTTAATGTTCCTACTAATTTAATATCGTCGTAAGGGTTTAAAAATGTTACTTCCTCTTCAATATAAGGAAATGGTCTTTCAGGATTCTGTGGTCGTCTTAATTCGGCTATTCCTTCAGTTTTTTCAAGTATCAAGGGAAGATTATAACCAGACTGACTGAAAATTCCTGTTATTTTTTTTCCTTCTTTTTCGAATGCCCCTTTGAACGACGCACCTATTGATGCAACCGAAAATTTAAGACTATCGCTGCTTATGTATATTTCTGTAACCTGCATATTTACCACGCCCTGATTTGGGCTATCCAGATGTGCAGCAAGCTTTCCTTCTTTGGTTGCAAAAATTTTCAGGACTACGTTAAGAGCTGTTTGACCGAAATTCAGTTTACCCTGCCAGTACGAATCATAATTGATATTTTCGAATTGTGCATTTAATCCGCAATAGCACATCATCAATGCAAATAATATTTTTTTCATAAACCCTTCTATTTTTCTGTTTTTGTATCAGTAATTGCTTCATTATTATTGCTAATTTCCTTAAGACGATTATTCTTTCGTAATGCTTCTTTCAGAAGAAATTCAATTTGTGCATTGATGCTTCTTAAATCGTCTGCCGCCCATTTTTCTAAAGCTTCATAAATTTTTTCGTCTATACGAAGTAAAAATTTCTTTTTGTCTGCCATATTAAAAATTACTTTTAAATGCATGAATTAGATAAACAGGAAATGCTACAACCCACGGATTCTTATTAATCTTTTCGCTTGCATTTGTAATTATTATATCAATGCTCTTGCTTTTAAGACTAATGTTTTGTTTATATAAAACCAATTTGTCATTACCATAAAACAGTTCATCATACTTTTTGAATGGATTCAATGCGATAGAAAAGTGAAGACCCATTGGTAATTTGAGAGTACCTTTATTCTTAAAAAATTCTTTATAAAAAAAAGCCGTTGGCAAATCAAAGCCATATGGTCGAATAGAGATGTCACTTTTCCAGATACTTTCCCTGTAAAACTCCCACTCGCCCCATTTTCCTTCTAACAGAAAATTGTTCTTAAGAAAACCCGTTCTTTTGAGCCCTGCTATTAATTCTTCTTCAAGTTTAATTTCAAGATTTCTATTAATAACCGACTGCTGATTAACGGTAAAGCGCATTCCTTTTTCAAATTTATATTCTTTTTTCGTCATAATTTTTTATTGATAGAGTGTTCCCGTATTAATGACAGGTTGAGCCTGCACTTCTGATACAAGGGCTACCATCAAATTGTTAACCATTGTTGCTTTTTTATCTTCGTCGAGTTGTACTATCTGTTGCTGGCTCAGAGTTTTAAGAGCCATATCGACCATACCGACGGCACCTTCGACAATTTTCTGGCGAGCTGCAACAACTGCTTGAGCCTGCTGACGGCGGAGCATTGCCTGTGCAATTTCAGGTGCATATGCCAGGTGGCTTATTCGTGCTTCGAGAATTTCTACCCCCGCAATTTCGAGTCGCTGTTGTATATGAGTCTTTAATCGTTCGGAAATTTCGTTTTGACTCGTGCGCAAGGACATTATATTTTCATCGCCGCTGTCGTATGAATATTCGGTTGCCAGAGTTCTTATGGCGGTCTCGCTCTGTATTGCAACGAATTGTTCGTAATTCTGGACGTCGAAAATGGCGCGTGCCGAGTCGACAACCCGCCATACAATTACCGCTGCAATTTCAATTGGATTTCCGTCGAGGTCATTCACTTTTATAACGTCGCTGTTAAAATTGTGAATCCTCAGCGATACTTTCTTTTTTACAGACAATGGATTTACCCACCAGAAGCCCGAATTTTTTACTGTACCGGTATATTTCCCGAACAAAATCAGTACCTTCGATTCGTTCGGCTGAATAATAATAAATCCCAATGGATAAATCACATCAACAATTGCCAACAAAATGAATGCTAAAAGTTTTTCTTCTTCTGGATGTCTGGCATAACTTCCAATTACTAACAAAGTAATTAACAATAAAGCCAGATAAATTAAAACCATTAAATAACCATTAATTTTAAATCCGTTTTTTTCGACTACTTTTTCCATATTCCCTCCTTAAAATGATATCACAAAGATATCATATCAATATCTTGAAGTCAAATAAAAAATCATTATATTTATACTAACGAACGTTCGTATTATGAAAACACGCGAAAAAATAATTTCTGTATCATTAAAATTGTTTTCTGATTATGGATTTGCTGCCACATCTGTCAGACAAATTGCAGCAGAAGCAGGCATAAGGTAGAGCTCCATTTATAACCATTTCCGCTCCAAAGACGAAATATTAACCGAGCTAATTAAAAATTATTCTGCTCTCAATTCAGCAAGAGAAATACTCAATGAAGAACTGCTCGACAAATTATCTGAGCCTGTCGATTTCTTTGTAGACTTTTCCGAAGAGCTGCTAAAGAAGTGGTCTTCGCCCGAAGAAGTACAATTTACACGGCTTATTCTCTCCGAACATTTCAGGAATATTGATGGACTGAAAATTTCAATATCAATTCTTTTCGAAGAGACAAGAAAAATAGTTAAATTAATTCTGACAGAAATGAAGAAGAACAATTTAATTGAAAACGAAGTTGAGCTGCTTACTGAAGAATATCTGACGCCTTTATTTTTCATTCGACTTGAAAAGATGACAGTGCTTCCTATCGACAAATCGATATTTGAGATGGCACAGAAGCACTCGCGATTTTTCTGGCAGAATATAAAAAGGAGATAAGCTTGCTAAAGGAAATTCCATCGAAAGAAGATATTATTAACGCTGCAAATATAATCAAGGAGAAAGCTCACCGGACTCCGATTCTTTCTTCTTCGGCTATAAATTCAATGTTCGCATGCACGATTTTATTCAAATGCGAAAATTTTCAGAAAGCTGGCGCCTTTAAATTTAGAGGTGCATATTACACTTTGAGATCATTAAACAGGGATGAATTAAAAAAGGGCGTAGCGACGCATTCTTCGGGCAATCACGCAGCAGCACTGGCTTTATCAGCCAAACTACTGAACAGCAAGGCATATATCGTTATGCCTGAAACGGCACCTCAAATAAAAAAGGATGCAGTGCGCTCATACAATGCAGAAATTTACTTTTGTCAACCAACTCTCAAATCAAGAATTGAAAAAGTTGAGGAAGTAATCTCTAAAACTGGCGCAACATTAATCCATCCATACGATAACTATTCGATAATAGCTGGACAAGCAACCTGCGCTTTCGAAGTATTTGACGAAGTAAAAGATGCAGATTATATAATTGCACCGGTAGGAGGTGGAGGCCTGTTAAGCGGCACATCACTTTCTGCAAAGTATTTCTCAAAGTCTACAAAAGTAATTGGAGCCGAGCCGGAAGGAGCCGACGATGCATTCCGTTCAATTCGAGATGGATTTATTCATCCGTCAGTTAATCCGAAAACAATTTGCGACGGCTTATTAACTCAACTGAGCGACAGGACTTTTAATATAATAAGAAATAATGTCGACAGGATATTCACCTGCAGCGATCAATCTGTAATAGAATCGATGAGACTAATCTGGGAAAGGATGAAAATAATAGTCGAACCTTCGGCTGCAATAACTCTTGCAGCGATACGGGAAAATCAAATGTTTTTCGAACGTAAAAAAGTGGTTTGCATTTTGTCGGGGGGCAATTTAGATCTGAATCGCCTCCCGTGGAATTCATAATTTTATTTCTTGTTCATAAATTCGATAATTGCCTTACAAAATGCAGGGAGGTCGTCCGGCCTTCGGCTCGATATCATATTTCTGTCAACCACAACCGGCTCGTCGACCCAGATAGCGCCTGCATTTTCAAGATCGTCTTTAATACCGACGGTAGAAGTGCATCTAAAACCCTTCATAATTTTTGCAGAAATTGGAATCCAGCCGGCATGACAGATATGCGCCACAAGTTTTCCCTTTTGATGAAAATGTTGCGTTAAACTAATCACTTTTTCTACACGCCTCAGTTTATCTGGTGCAAAACCACCTGGAATGATCAGTCCGTCAAAATCGGTTTCTTCAACATCGTAGTAAGATACGTCAGCTTTGCACGGATAACCGTTTTTGCCTCGGTACGTTTTACCAGCTTCTGGCCCTGCCACAACCACTTCTGCACCTTCTTCTATCATCCGAAGTTTTGGATACCACAATTCGAGGTCTTCGTAAATATCATCGACAAACATTAAAATCTTTTTTCCTATCAACATAATTTTTCCTTTCGAATTATTATTGTTAAATCGCGCACAATTAATAAAAGTTCATTTCACAATGCCGTTCGTATAAAATCCAATTACTTTTTTGATATGTTCTTCACAAACTCTACAGAAAGGTTTAGCGCCTTTAGAAAACATCAAACAATCGAGCATTGGTCGATACATTCCTTCTGATGAATAGCCCGCTCCTTCGAATGCACCAACTTTATTCCAGTATTTTGAGTTTCTCAAGTAACGATCAACTTCAGCACTGTGTTCTTTATCCTTCCGATTATATTCTTCCTGCAATTTTTTTATTTCACTTTCGGGAGCCTTTATTTTCTTTAATTGAGCAATTTTTTTGTTTAACTCAGCGCGTTCCTTTTGCCATTTTAAATCCATCTTATCAAATTCTTCTTTTTCCCATGGGGTGGGCAATTCGATTCCTGCAGTGACAAGAGATTTCCACTTCAAATTTTCTTTGTCGAGCAGACGGGTTATATTCGGTTCGACAGGCTCCAAATCTTTTGGGTAGAATTCGTTGTATGCTACCGAATTTGTATAATATTCGTCGGCAAGTCCTCCGAAGGAATGTCCGAATTCATGAAGAAAGATATAATCGCTGAATTGGTTGTCGGATGTAAAAGTACAATAAAAATTATAGATACCACCCCCACCGTATCTTTCTGTGTTACACATAATATAAATAGCATCATATGGAACAAGAGCGGCCAGGTCCCTCATTGTTTTATTGTCTTCTGTCAATACATATCTTTCGGAGCCAAGAGAATAAAATGTTGTGCCGAGTAAGTTATTTTTGAATTGACCGGCATCAGGCTCGTCGATGCCACTTTCCTCGGATGCTCTGTAAATCCCAGTAAAGTTGATCTTATCTTTAAATTGATTGTAAGGAGAAAAATTCATTATCAAATCTGTATAGCGCTTTAGATCTTTTTGAAATTTTTCTTCTTCGTCTTTAGTGTAGCCGTCGCCCAAGATCAAAATATCCAGACATTCATGGGGATCTTTTGCAATGTGGGATTTAATAATTTTAGCCTGGCTATCGAAGAATTCTTTTCTTATTACTGTAACATCGTCGGGATCTATTAGTGTACTGAATATTTCTTTGAGCTGGTTTGATCGATCGCGTTTTTCGAGAACGAATTTAATTTTGTTTTTCGGCGCCGGAATAATTGCACTTTCGTGGTACGTACGCAAAATTCCCGAGGCTGCATCATCGGTAGTCTGGTATTCTTTAAAATAGCTGTCGAAGCCCTTCGAATAGAGCAATCTGCCGTCGTTTGCATCGTAAATTTTGTAATAGTATGCCCCGTTGTTAAACTCGTCAATCAGATTTAATTTGCTGCCCGCCCAGATACCGTAGATATAAATACGGTCGATGCTCACAAATTCCCGTTCTGAATCACCGGTATGATAGTAGTCGATTCGCATAGTTTTGTCTTCAAAAAACTTTTCGAATTCACTTTGTGCTTTGATAACATTGAATAACATAATCATGAATACTAATGCAGTTAAAACTTTTCTCATGTTGGTTTTCCTTTTTTTTCGTAAAAATACGTTTATTAAATTATTGGAAAAATTTATGTAAAAGAAACCTCTGAAAAATTATCCAGAATTTAAAAACTTTTTAATGAAAAGCGTTGTAAGAGAATAAACAAAAAAGAGGAAAAGATGCGCAGCAATAAGATTAATAATATCGATTTGTTTACCCA
>NZ_JBQXXK010000007.1:0-5053 GCF_052656625.1 Melioribacter sulfuriphilus
TGCTTGGGTAAACAAATCGATATTATTAATCTTATTGCTGCGCATCTTTTCCTCTTTTTTGTTTATTCTCTTACAACGCTTTTCATTAAAAAGTTTTTAAATTCTGGATAATTTTTCAGAGGTTTCATTTAATAAATATAACGTTCCTGCATCAACATGGTTGATTGGAAGTCCTTTGTTACCCCCCTTCAATAGCACTTTTTGATTAATTTCATCTAATTTCCCGAGATCATGATATAATGCAGCCGCCCGTACCGCCTCCCTAAAAAAATTTATATCACCTTTGTAATAAGATGCTAAACCTTGAACGTTCTTTTCAGCGCGTCTCAGGACTTCTGAAATGTGTTGCCTATAAGTTTGAGGCGGAACCGGCAGATTATCAGCTTTACTATGTGCAAGCCAATCTTTTATCATATCTCTTTCATCAAATCTCTTACTGATTTTACTTTTTTCTTCAATTCTTCACGTATATCTTTTTCGGTTGGAATATAATAATCTTCTATGGATGTGGATGGCTTTTCAGAATCTTCCTTTTTAAGTCTATAAGGTGTTAAGTCCTTGATTAGTTCAAAGTCAGAACAAGAACCAAGCGGGGAATTATGTTCAATATACCAAGCGTGAATGATATTTACCTGTGAGCGAATATAAGATGAAGTATTTGTGTAAGCATATGGAATCACTTTCGTCAGAAGTTCAATATCCTGATAAGTGCACCCTGTTTTATAAGCAACAGAAGGATTTATAAAAAAAGGTAAACAATAAAGGCCATGTTGTACTATCCTGTAACTTAGAGGAGCCATTCCTCTATCTTTCCCTTCTTCTACCCCAGCTTTATTGGTTGTAGTATGTCTTTCAATTAGAATAGGAGAAATCGAAACGCCAAGACCAAATTGCACAACTCCTGTCTTAATACTTGTTGAAGAACCTTCTTCAAGAAAAGTATTACCAAAGACTCTTGCATCCCAATATTCCTTTTTAAACTTATCCTCGTCTTCTTTTATCATTCTGATTATTTCATTTCGATCTCTACCTCTACTTTCCAAAATAGAATAATGAAATTCTCCGTTATTCAGATTTAGATTCTTTGAGATATTTATCCATACTTCGCCTTTTTTGTCTTCTATTAAGTCTCGTAGTTTTCGTTTAAATGAAACTGGTGATATTTCGCCTCGCAGATCATTTCGCTGGCGAGGATCACTTTCTTTATCAGGATCGCCATTTGGATTTGAATTTATCACTTCAATTACCAAAAGTCCTGTAACCCTATTGAATGTGGGGTTGTTAGTTGTGTTTAACATATTTAGCTCCTTCATTTTTTTATTATTGATTTTTTAATTGTTCTCGGAAAGTTGATCTTCAAAAATTTCTGGATCATTTTTCTTTTCTGGTTTTGCCAAATATCCTAGAAGGATTTGAACCCTTTCAATGCTTGTCGTACATGTTGGAAGATTTTTTTTAGCCAGTAGATCTGAAATTTTTCCAATTTCTCCGACTGCCCATCTCGCTAACTTTACTTTTTCACCGGATTCCTTTCTTGTCCAATCTTTATATACATTGATTCTTCGAGAAAGGATATCAAAAGCCGATACTGGATTATCCAGGGCAATTGTAAGGTGTGCACTTCCTAATAATTGAGGCGGGATTGCTTTTCTCCATTCTTTTTCACTTTTTTCTGGATACCCACCTCTAACACATTTACACCATTCAAAATGAAGTGTGTCGACGAGTGATAAGAATCGTCCGATGTTGAAAAAAATATCATTCATATAGTACTCCTTTTTGATTCCAAGCTTGTATAAATAAATAGATAATATTGATACTGCTTTTAATGCTGTAAATTTTGCCTCACTTTCTAATGATTTGGATTTTGTTTCAGAATAAAAAATAGATATTCCACTTTTGTGATCAGCGTTACCTAAGCCTAGTAGTAATGATTGTGTTCTCTGTAAAGTGATAGTTAATAAATTGTTTGTTAATTGAGTTCGTTGGTTTCTTATATCAAAGAAAACATCATATACATCTCCCAATGAAATGCCATTAATTGAGTTAGTTCTTCTTCCAAATTTAGTCCATTGTTTTAGGGTTATTTGGACGAGATCTGCAGGGAAAGGACACCAAGGCGAAAGAAAGACAGCATTAGATTCTTTTTTATTGAGAAAATGAGAAATAGATTCAGATTTAATGTTTTGCTTAGTTATTATACTCTCTATTTCTTTTCGTGAAAAAGGCAAATAATAGTTAGGATGATTTTTAGCGGATATTCGCCACAATTCATCGGCTTGTATTAATTCAGAAATTGAGTAAATACGCTGAAAAGAAACTTGTGTCCGACCTGGATCTGCTTTTCGGAGAGCAAAGATTCTGATAAGATCATTAGCTCTGATAACATCTTTCCCTTTTAATGCATCAAAAACAGCTTTCGCAGTCGCTTCATAATTACTCTCACTAAATTGATTTTTACTAACTCCACCTAACAAATGAGCTTTGTTAACATTTATATCTGGTTTACTCACAATATATGCTATAAGCAAATCTTTCTTGTCATTTAATCCAGGAACTGGATACCAGGTTTTTCCTTTCCTTGAATTCTCTGTAATCCAATTCAATGAATCTTGAATAGCATTTGCTTCTTTTCTCCCGATTGGAATAATTTCTGTACTAGACTTTTTATAACGAGTTTGACAGGGAGTTTGATCATTAACCGAAAAGAGATAAGTATTACCAATAACTGGTAGTTTAGGATTAGGAAATTTATCATCCTCTAAAATTGTAACTTCTCCAGAGAGTGCACTTTGTCCCTTATTATGAATATTCTCTTGGTTTGCTGAATTATCTTGTATCTTAAATAAACACATACTGGCAAAATATTCAAATTTTGGACTTGCTACACGAATAGAAAAATTTTCCCAATCACTTACTTCGAGGATCAATGGCGTTTCAGCAACATATTCTTGCTTTTTATTATCCCATTTGTTTCCAATTAACATGTTTTCTAGCAAGGAATAGGGAATTTCAATATCTTTTCTCCTTAATTTTATTGATAAATCATTAATGAAATCATTTATGTTTGAATTTAAGAATCTGTTCATTAACTCGGGAAGTGCTTGATATTCTTTATCACTTGTTGTAAAAAAAGGTCTGATTTTTGCAACTCTATCTTTTAGTCTTTCCCACCAATTAATTTCAATTTCCGTAATATTTAGTTCTCGATTCTCTCTAATAATAATTTCCCTTTTCTTAATTTCATCTTTTTTTAGATTATCCAAATTTTTTCTGAGCATATCTTCTTTATTAACCTTCCAAATAGGTCTTTGTAACTTTAATACTGGGAAACTATTGTGGTTACCTTCTCTTGTTGTCCATAGTCTAGAGACTTCTTCCTTGTTTCGATATTCTATTCTTTCAACTCTACCTTCTTTATTTAATCCAATGATTAATCCTTCTCTTTTCCCAGGCTTTTTTATATCTGGATGTCTTTTTGTAAGTACGATTCCACATTGTTCTAAACTTTTAAATAAAGCATATCCTTCATTCAACATATTCAAGTACTCCTTTCTTAATCCAAACATTTTGTTTGTAAATTGGCTTATACTCACCATTTATTTCAAAAACAGAAAAAAGCATTGAAGGAATAATTTGTTCAATTGTTTCTTCAACTTTGGTTTCTTCTCTAAAAGGGCCAACATAGGTGGGAGTAAATTCCTTCCATCCAAGACAAGGAACATGATACCATCTTCCGTTCTTAAGTCTACTTTCAAATTTTTCTTTCAGAAGATGTAAATGATTAGTAGTGGTTACTTCATTAGGGTTTGGTTTTTTCAGCTCAACTACTTCTCCATATATTCTGTAGCAAACATCGACTAGTATTGTAGCGAAGAGTTGATATGAGCTATCTTTACTTAATTGATTGCTTTTTCGCAAAGGACCCCGATAGTTAGTTGTGTATTGGTGATATTGAATGGGAGCGCATATTTCAACCTTTGTTGGTTTTATGTATGCACTCTTAATTCGTGCAATCGATTCAAACATACCTTTTGCTGCAGAATATGTAGGTGCAGGATATGAGATTGGGGTAGCCCCTGTATCTGGTCTTGTAAACATAGCAGCAGGGCCCGCAATCTCAAATTTTACCTCATAAGATTTTTCTACTACAGCCATAATATAACCTTTCTATTGTTTTAAAATTTATTCAATGGACTCTGTCTACAATTCCATCTTTCAATTCTTGCTGCAATACGATAGATAGATTTAGAGAATAAATATTTTTGCCAATACGAATGGAACTTACCAAGGTCGTGAAAATAGCCGACTAATTCGCCCCAATCGGAATTATTAAATTCTGAAGCAAATATTCCTGATAGTTTACCCACATTCTTTAAATGTTCACTTAGTAAATGGGGTGCTCCCCAGATATTATCGTTGTTTTGTTTAACGTGAGCAATATAACTTTTATTCATATTCAGTTAGTTATAATTGATATATAATTGATAATTTTTAATTAAAAAATGATTACAATAAATATAAGTTTTGCAGTAGATAAAAAACAAATACTTTTAATGTGAACATCAGAAAAAATATATATAACAAATTATTAATCAATTTACAGATATTAAATAATATCAGTTAGCTATTATTTAGGAATAAACGAACATCAATTGTATCAAGAAACAGTAATTAGAGCAATTTTATACACATAACACGAATTATTTAAATTAGAGAATTGCTATAAAATCTAAGAAGAAGTAACTTATCCACATAATTAAGTTTAACAATAATTCTAATTCCTTAAAAGATCATTATTATGATCTTATTGAAAAATCATTTTAAAATTAAAAAAGCCTTGTAATTTATTATTTTACAAGGCTTTAAAGTAGTGAGCGCTGAAGGAATCGAACCTACGACCCTCCCGACTTTTAGTCGGGATGTTCTGAACCAGCTTCTTTCTCTTGTTTCAACTTTTCCAAATATTTTATGGCTTTCTCCACATTTTTCATCTTCTTTAATTTCCTCTCAAGACTTACAGCTTCAGAACGACTAATAACTTCATAACTTA